>JAGLRT010000132.1 GCA_023136155.1 Methanosarcinales archaeon | reverse complement strand
AAACCATTGTGTGCCTGAACCTTCTTAAAGGCAGGTGAATCACTGTTTGCTGTGATAAGAATCTCCTTTGCACCCAAATTATTTGCGTCTTCAAGGTAATTGATGACACTTTCAGTAGTTCCGGAACCAGTAGCAGCAATAATCATATTTGACCTGTCAGTGTCAAAGTAGCGCCTTATAGGGTCATCCAGGGTAGCAGGGAATAACTGCTCGTATTTTAATAACTGATGCAGGAAATCATATAATGCCAGGGCACTCCTGCCTTCTCCGATGCCGTATATGACCTTCTGCTTCGTATCATCCTGATAAATAAAATCCTTCAATGCTCCTATCAGTCCATCTATCTGGTCAGAAGGAATGTTTTTTAATTGCTCAAGGAATTGCAGCTGTATATCAATTGAATCGTAAAACTTTGCGGTGGCCTTCATTTTTGTAATCCTTTACTGTATAATTGGTTATTCTGTATTATAGTTGATTTTATCACATAAATATGATAATGTTTAAGAAGGGTTCAAACCACTTAAAAAAACAATGAATCAATTAGATTACCCAGGGGTGCGTCTCAGGGATTTCATAGTCACCAAAGATGGGTGGGTATTTTCATCAGCTGATTACCATCATCCGGAAGGTGTCAGGGGTGTAATGCGGTATGTACCCGACCCTGAAGGCCAACGCACTGATGGCACCCGGAATTACCGAAAATATGATTTTGATGAGGCATACCAATATATGGATATCCATAAACCTGAGTGGGTGCAGGATGTCCACGTCATACCATGGGACCAGGTTGACCGGGTATTGACACCCCCGGACCGGCTGGCAGAAATATGGCAGTCTGACCCCAGGATTGAAGAGATTACCAGGACCCTGCAGGAGGGGGGCATTCCCATGGACAGTATGGGAATTACCGGGTCATTCCTGCCCGGATTGCAGAATGAGGGTTCGGATATTGATTTTGTGGTTTACGGTCCCCAATGGTTCAGGGCCAGGGATATAATTGACAGGGCAAAGGATGACCCCACCAGTAACATCCAGCACATGGATGAGGGTATGTGGGAACGCATTTATAATAAACGCATTCCTGAAATTGGTTTTGAGGAGTTCAAACTTCATGAAATGAGAAAGGGTAACAGAGGTATGGTGGGGGATACGTATTTCGACCTGCTCTTTGTCAGGGACCGTACCCAGGTCAATGAGCCCCTGGGCAGGGGTACCGATCTCGGTCATAAGACCATAGAGGCTCTGGTAACAGATGCACAACTGGCTTTTGACAGCCCTTCGGTCTACAAAGTAGACCATCCCGGGATTGAGTGTGTACTGTCCTATACCCATACCTATGCCGGGCAGGCATTGGCAGGAGAGACTATAGAAGCCAGGGGTATGGTGGAAGAGGTGAATGGTCAAAAACGGCTGGTTGTGGGTACAAGTCGGGAGCCAAAAGGGGAGTGGATACGTTCTTTGTCCTTGCTGGAATCTGCTGCGCAGCAGGGAGTAAACATTATTAATGCAGACATACAACATTAACGAGAGTTCAAGGAGTTTTGCATAATGAAGCGGATAGCATGGGGAATTACCGGGTCTGGGGATTTGATAAAAGAGACGTATGATGTGCTTGTAGATATCAAGCACAGGACTGATATTAAATTCATGGTTTTTTTATCCAAAGAGGGGGAAACCGTGATGAGATGGTATCGCATGTGGGACAACATCCAAAAGGATTTTCCTGATTTTAAGACAGATGCAGGACCTAATTCGCCATTCATTGCCGGTCCTTTGCAGGTGGGACATTATGATGCACTGCTGATTGCACCCACCACTGCCAATACGGTGGCCAAGATAGTCCACGGCATTGCAGATACCCTGGTAACCAATGCGGTATCCCAGACAGCTAAGGGCGATACACCAATCTATATCCTGCCTGTGGATAGGGTTAAGGGTACTGTGACTACATTTTCACCCCAGGGTAGGGAAATGAAATTAAAAATGCGGGACGTAGACGTGGAGAACACTGAGAAGTTATCCCGTATGGAGAATATTACTGTACTGGACAGTCCCGGGGCCATCTATGATATGGTAGGATTGGATAGATGATGATTCTCCTGTTAGTGTAGTTAGATTCCAGTGTTTACTGTAAATTCAGGCTTTGTTTATAAAGTCGATTTATGCCCCGACTTTATATACAGACTCTTTACTTTTTATAGAGGGCTTACTTTAAGTACAGAGATTCTCGATAAACTTCATAAAGTCAAACGTTGCGCCGGCACACCCAACCGCAGCAGAGCTGGGGGATATACCGATTGAGATGAAGTTGAAATATGTGAACTAATTTCAGAATTGACTGGATATAAATGCATGGAATTATATTATATATTTTGGCATTGGGATAGTAATTTTAAGAAAAGATGGGCGGAATATCTTAATATTTGAATCTCTGTCTAACTTACAGGAAGTAACAGATATGGAAAAATTACATCTGCCAATAATAATTGATGTGGACGAAGATGGTTATTACATAGTAAGTTGCCCTGTATTCAAAGGTTGCCATTCCTACGGTGAGACCATAGACGAAGCACTGGAAAACATAAAAGAAGTCATAGAGATGTGCCTCGAAGAGACCAAGGTCGAAGAATTAAATAAATTTGTAGGGTTTAGAGAAATGGAAGTTGCTCTGAATGCCTAAACTTCCTGTATTCAAAGGCAAAGAACTTATAAAGTTTTTAGAATTTTTAGGCTATCAAGTTACCAGAACTAAAGGTTCTCATTCAAGATTGAAATCAGAAGACGGAAGGGCGACCAGTGTTTCTGTGCATGGAAATAAGGATATCCCTAAAGGGCTTCTGCGCAAGATAATACGAGAAGATCTGGAAATGAGTTTAGAGGAATTTACTGAACTGTATTCAAAATACAGAGGAAACAAATAAAACTATTTTTGAAGAAAAACCTGGGCCTGAAAATAAAGCAAAAGTCCAAAAACTGTTTAGATGTCTAAACAAAGAGCATCCGTTCCGGGATGCCCTGGATTTTGCGAAACAATCCGGGGTCGTTGACGAATTGTAATTCCATATCTTAATGGCTTTGTTTTGAAAATCATAATATATTCTGACTTTTTACACAGAATGAACTTTATGCACAAAGCCGTTAATTAAGATAAATTTATAAACGCCAAGAATTATTCTTAAGTCAAAATAGGTGAAAAAATGATATCAAACATGGAATACAGCGTATTAACCTCAGAATCGGTAACGGAAGGGCATCCTGACAAGGTATGTGACCAGATTTCGGACGGTGTGCTCGATGCGATAATAGGACAGGACCCTACAGCCAGGGTAGCCTGTGAAACATTTATCAGTGTGGGTTTTGTGATAGTTGGCGGTGAGATTACCACGTCGGCACATATCGATGTACCCACTATTGCACGCGGTGTCTTGAAGGATATTGGATATACCAGTGAGAAGTATGGTTTTAATTACAAGACATGCGGTGTGCTGAATGCTGTAGGTAAGCAGTCACCTGATATCGCCCAGGGTGTGGATGTGGGTGGTGCCGGGGACCAGGGTATGATGATTGGATATGCCTGTAGGGAAACCGAGGAACTGATGCCCCTGCCCATCATGCAGTGCCACCGGATGTGCCAGAAACTGGCAGAGTTGAGGAAGAAGAGAACCCTTTCATACCTGTGTCCTGATGGTAAGTCCCAGGCTACAGTTGAGTATAAGATGGGTGTCCCACAGCGTGTGGATTCAGTTGTTGTCAGCTCCCAGCATACCGAGGAGATTCTTGACAGCACTGGCGATAGAATCACCCAGGATGCTGTTGATGAAATTATTGAGAAGGTAGTCAATAGTGTTATTGACCCTGAACTGCTGGATGAAAATACTAAATATTATGTGAACCCCACAGGCAAGTTCGTGATCGGCGGACCCCAGAGCGATACCGGCATGACTGGCCGGAAGATCGTGGTGGATACCTATGGCGGTCTGGTGCCCCACGGAGGCGGTGCCTTTTCAGGCAAGGATTCTACTAAGGTGG
>JAGLRT010000131.1 GCA_023136155.1 Methanosarcinales archaeon | reverse complement strand
TTTTGAAATCCCCGTAACTCATGTAGTAAGTGTTTACATCAGAACTTAGAAAGTCTCGAATTTTAGGTATTTCCTTTTTCTTCGTCTTTCTATAATTAGTATAAAATATTACTACTCCTGTATCAGCATCATGAGTTACATAACATTCAAGGGTAGCTCTATCCAAATCAAATTTAATATGGGAAACTGAACCCAGATCACGAACGGTCTTGAAACCAAAAGATTGAAGAGCTTCAAAAAAGTCGATTTTGTTATGCTTTGTAATCCCTACAATAATCGTTAAATCATGATCAACTTGGGATGAATCATAATTCTCAACAAGATACTCTCTGAATTTTGGAGGATTGTAAAACGTGATATCAGGGATTGAAAACAGCTCAACTTTATCCATAATAAGTCCACCAAGTTATTTATTTTATATGTGTTATTTTGTATATAGCTATATCTGTTAGTATATATATTGAGTCTAAATATTGCACAACCGACAACGATGCCTATTTAAGCAGAAACTTTAATTCCCTGAAATTACAAAAGTATACCGGCATTTTTTTTAATTTGATGGTATCAATAGCAAGCTCTACTACAAGAAGCGTAATATTTGTCTTGTGGTCCGATGCCTTCTCATCGATTGGAATAATCTACGTTTCCGCGATCGTGAACATTTCCTTCCTGGTGCCTGCCGGGCTTCTTCCTGATTTCCAGGAAAAGAACAGGGGACGATAGGTCAAATGGGAGTATTTTATAATTTCTTGTCAACCAATTCATCTAAATGTACTTCTATTTCCTCAATCCCCAATTCCCGGACAAGTTCATCCACGGTAGCACCCCCCCTTCTCCAGACGGTCAAGTATCATTTGTGATACCGTATCACCATACGCCTGGTCATGGAACTCATCATAGAATGGAATGACAATAAAATATAGCTCCAAAACCTCTTACACCCCAAGAAGAACGCAAGCCATGCAGCATTCATGTTCTGTTCAAATAAAATTCAATCCAGGCCGCACATCTCAAGCAGCCGCCTGGTATTACCATGTCCGCCGATAGGCATGATATGTATGCCCTGGCAATTTGGCCTGATATTGGCAATTGTTTCGGCCGCTATTTCCAGCCCCTCTGATACAGGATCTGCCGCCGCTTCCATTCTTTCAATATCATCTTCAGATATGTTTACACCCGGAATTTTTTCATTCATGGACCTGGCACTCCGCGCAGACTTCAGAGGTATAATGCCTGCAATAACAGGTATTCCAATACTTCTAATTGCATCAGCGAACTCATTAAACACCGCTGCATCAAACACTGCCTGGGTCTGGATGAACCGGACTTTAGCAGATACCTTTTTGTTGAGCTTTAGCAATTGCGGTGCCAGCGGCCTGGCACCAGGATTTGCTACTGCACCGGCACATAGGGATGTGGAACTATCGAGAGACCCATCCTGGAAATCGAACCCATTGTTCATCTTTTCAATAAGTTGCAACAACTGCACAGAATCCAAATCAAATACCGGTTTTGCTGATGGCTGGTCACCCATGGTCGGGTAGTCACCTGACATAACCAGTATGTTGTATATTCCCAGTGCATGGGCAGCCAACAGATCGGACTGTAATGCCAACCGATTGCGGTCCCTGCACGTCATGTGCATGATAGTCTCAAATCCCGCCTCAGCCAGTTTATGGCATAGTACAATTGGAGACATCCGCATCATTGCACGCTGGTTATCTGTGACATTCACAGCATCCACCAGGCCTTGTAGTTGTCCGGCCTCGGCCAGCGTGCCTGATATATCAATACCCCTGGGTGGGCTGACCTCGGCAGTAACTATGAATTTTCCTGAATCCAGCGCATCCGTAAACCCCATCTTACAACCTCCTGTCATGGCACACCGGCGGTTTGATATCATCCAATAATTCCAGCATACCTATACCTTCCAGGGTATCGAATATCGTTACCCAGATACATTTTCTCCCCTCTACTTCACAGTCTCCGTCACTGGAACCGCCGCAGGGTCCATTTACCTGGGATTTAGGACAGCCTGATTTTGGGCACAGTCCTGCATAAATACCCACATTGCATTCCCCGCACATACTGCACACCCCTTCAATAGTATCATTTGCAAGGGAGCCGCCAATGGATGTGGTATTCAGGCCAGGTAATACGGGTTTGCCAGAGATGCGGCCAAGAAATGAAACACCAGCACCGCAGCTCAGTACCAGCAGTATGCCGGCCTGTGCAAGTGCAGGATTCTCATCAACTAATTCATCCCATGACTTGGCGCTGCAGGCATGTTTTACTATTTTACCATCAAGCATGTCCAGACCGTGACTGCGCATTTGTGCCACCAGACTGCTAACCTGCGCTTCGTCGCCGGTCTGTATCTTACGGGCACATATGCCACAGCCCACTACACAGATAGTTGAAGTCGGGAACTTCTCCAGCATTGTGAGTATTTCTTCGATTGGTTTTGGGCGTGTAATTATCATGTGTTCATCCGTATCTGTAGTTAGTATCCCTGAATCGCTGCAGGGTTGATATTATTAATCCGGATATTATGGGCAGGTCTCTTGCCTGTCCCTCCAGTTTTAAGGCCAGGCGTTTCAACTGTAATTCAGTACCCATGACGATAAGGTCTGTGTTTTCGGTCTCGTGGGATACGGCATCCCTGGGTAGCGCAGCATCACACCCCCGCGATAGTGCTTCCTGTTTTATAATCAGGGCCTCGGTTGTGGTCACATTATTTATCCTCAGCACCCTAAAAACCGTCTTGTCCTTCATCACCCGGGCACCGGTAACCGTGGCCCCTATCCCGACAAAATATCCAGGCGCATCTTCCGGATTGATTACGTCCAGCGCTTCGATGGAATAACCCGAATATTTAGCAGAAACATTCCTTCCCATGATGGCTTTTACCACCCTAATTGCATCAGCAGTATCTGCCACGTCATGCGTCCTGATGATATGCGCACCTTTGTAGACCGCGACAGCAGTTGCAGCAATGGAACCCATAAGCCTTTCATTAGCTGTTTTATCCAGCACCTCGCCTATGAACGACTTCCTGGATATTGCCACTAGTACTGGCTTTTGGAACACCTTAAGGCGTTCTAACTGGTCAAGACTCTCAAAATCATACATTGGCGCCTTTTCCGGCAACCATTTGCCGATAGCAGGGTCGATGATAATCTTGTCAGGCGATATGCCCTCATCTTCGCTTCTACGTATAATCCCACCAAGCGAACGCATCACAGCATCCATGCCTAACGGGTCTCCAGGTATATTTTTCGATGCCATGACCACTACGGGACATCCGAATTCACTGATAACTTCCACCATAGCAGGGTCAGTGGTCAGGCCGCTCACATCATTGATAATATGTGCCCCCAACTCAAGTGTTTCCCGGGCCAGGTCGGCGAACTGCGTGTCCACCGAGATGGGCACATCCACGTTATCCACAAGCAATTCCAGTGCCGGAATAAGTCGCCTGCGCTCTTCTTCTTTTGTAATCTTATCAGCCAGCGGCCAGGTAGAGCGCGCACCCACGTCCAGCAGGTCTGCACCTTCGGCCACCATCCGTTTTGCCGTTGCAATCACATTTTCGGGCTCTGTCACTGAACCTTTGTAAAATGATTCACTGCCCAGGTTTATAACACCCATTATGCGTACCGGATGCGCATCTCCCACTGCAATACCTGCAATTTTGGTGTCAACTACCATACAACTACCTTATTTAATACCCAATTATTTAGATATCCTGCGTGCAGATTCAAAAGTATGCTGCAGCAGGATGGAAATTGTCATTGGTCCAACGCCGCCAGGGACCGGGGTGATAAGAGATACCTTTGGCAGTACCACCTCAAAGTCAACATCTCCCACCAATTTGCCGTCCTTTTGACCAATTCCAACATCAAAGACAACTGCACCCACTTTCACCATGTCGGCCTTGATTAGATGTGGCACGCCGGTGGCTGAAATGAGGATGTCAGCTTGTGCAGTATATTTTTTCAGGTCATCAGTAAAGACGTGACAGACCGCGACAGTAGCGTTGCGGTTCATGAGCATAGCTGCCATGGGCTTGCCAACTACGTTGCTGTGTCCTACGATGACTGCGTTCTTTCCTTCAATTTCCACACCATACTCTTCCATGGCACGTATGATACCTTTCGGGGTGCAGGGAACTAGTCCCTCATTGCCTATAAGCAATTGTCCCATATTGTAAGGGGCGAATCCGTCAGCATCTTTATAGGGTGCAATGGCTTCCATGGCAGCCTGTGCATCCAGGTGGGCCGGAAGGGGTAACTGTACAAGGATGGCGTGAATATCTTCCCTTTCGTTCAGGGAATGTATAAGTGCGATCAGTTTTTCCTGAGTAGAATCGGCTGGCAGGGTATGGTCCTCTGCATTGATACCGGCGCGATCACATGCCTTGTGCTTGAGCCTCACATACATCTTTGAAGCTTCGTCGTTGCCCACAAGTATGGTAGACAGGCCCGGAGTGATACCCTTTTCTTCTTTGAGCCGGGCTACACCTTTTGCAACTTCCTGCTCGATCTTCTTTGCGAGAGCACGTCCGTCTATGAGCTTATCGCCGGATTCCATCATATCCTCAAATGTTGATAGGGAATTGTGCACACAATTCCTTCATATTGGCCTTTACTTCATTGAGTTTAATGTCATCGTTTATGTGCTTGAGTGCAATATCGATATTTTCTGCAATGACCTGCATCTGTGGTTCTTTCATACCCCTGGTGGTGATGGCAGGCGTACCCAGCCTGACACCGCTTGTGATAAAGGGGCTGCGTTTTTCAAAGGGTATGGTGTTCTTGTTTGCTATGATACCGGCCTTACTAAGGACAGCTTCACCGTCCTTACCCGTTAGATCAAGTTTTGTCAAATCTACAAGCATTAAGTGATTATCAGTACCATCAGACACGATATCGTGTCCCATATCCATCAAGTCAGAGGCCAGTTTCTTTGCATTGGCTACTATCTGTGCCTGGTATTCTTTAAACTCAGGAGCCTGTGCTTCCTTGAAAGCTACAGCCTTAGATGCAATTATGTGCATGAGCGGCCCACCCTGGGTTCCAGGAAATACGGTCCTGTCAATGCCCTTTGCGTACTCTTCTCTACACATTATCATGCCACCTCTGGGGCCACGCAGGGTCTTGTGTGTGGTCGTGGTCACGAAATCAGCATGAGGTATTGCATTCTGGTGTACACCGCCCACTATGAGGCCTGCAATATGTGCGATATCTGCCAGCAGGTATGCCCCCACTTCATCGGCTATGTCCCTGAAAGCGGCAAAGTCAATTTCCCTTGGGTATGCGCTGGCTCCTACCACTATCATCTTTGGTTTATGTTCCTTTGCCATCTGCATCAGTTCATCATGGTCAATGGTCATGGTTTTCCGGTTTACACCATAGGGCACTACATTGTACAGCTGACCGCAAAAGTTCACATGACTGCCGTGGGATAGATGGCCGCCATGGGACAAGTCCATGCTCAGGATAGTGTCACCTGGTTTTAGTACTGAAAAATACACTGCCATGTTGGCACCTGAACCCGAATGGGGCTGGACGTTTACATGTTCGGCACCGAACAGGTCTAATGCCCGCTCTATTGCCAGTTTTTCTGCCACGTCAACAAACTCGCACCCGCCGTAGTACCGCTTACCCGGATACCCTTCAGCATACTTGTTTGTCATAATACTACCCTGGGCTTCCATGACAGCCTTGCTGGCATAGTTTTCCGAAGCAATCAGGTTAAGCTTGTAATTTTGCCTCTCCTGTTCGTTTGTCAGGGCCTGGGCAAGTTCCGGGTCTAATTCTGAGATATATGACATATGGAATTATTCTCCTCTTCTAAATATGGTCTATATTATGTTAACTTTATTAATGTAAATTCAATCAGTAATTCTTACTTTTCGCCCTTCAATGATAAGTTTACCCTGGACAAATAATCTGACAACATCCGGGAAAACCTTATGTTCCTGTTCCAGAATCCTGTTTGCCAGCACATTTGCCGTATCATCTTCCAGTACTGGTACACAACGTTGGATAATGATGGGACCCGTATCTACGCCATCATCCACAAAATGGACAGTACACCCGCTTACTTTTACTCCATGGTCGAAGGCCTGTTGCTGACCATGTAATCCAGGGAACGAAGGCAGCAGTGCAGGATGGATATTTATCATTTTGCCTTTATATGGTGTTAGCAGGGTTGGACCCACAACGCGCATATATCCTGCCAATAGGACAAGTCCGACATCATGTTGTGTAATAATGTGCAATATCTCGTTTTCAAAACTTGCCTTGTTTTCGTATTTATTGGAATCTACAAAGACAGCTTCAATGCCGTGACGTTGTGCTCGCTCCAGTGCATAGGTGCCGTCTACATCACTGATAACTACTTTTACAGATGCATGGGGTATAGTGCCATTTTCAATATTGTCGATTATGGACTGTAAGTTAGAGCCCCGGCCAGAGACAAGAACAGCAATGTTGGTGAAATTCATTAGATTATTTTCCTGTGTAACAGTGATGCAGGGTTGAACATCTGGATAGATAGCAGGATGATTATTAAGTTTTACTGATAAGTCAGGTTTTTCAATCAATTTTATGTACAAGCAGGTATTAGTGAAAGATCAGGTGCTCGAAATATGTCTGAGAACAATATGATTACAGCTGACATGAAAATAGAAGAGATAGTAGCTAAGTATCCGCAGACCATTGGGGTATTCTTCCAGTACGGGCTGGGTTGCGTTGGTTGTCATGCAGCTTCGTTCGAGAGTTTGGCCGAAGGTGCCACGATGCACGGCATTGACCTCGATGCCATGCTCAAGGACCTGAATGAACTTGCATCAAAGGTAGAGGCTAAAAAAGAAACATAAATGCATTATTTAATCCAGCTTCATAGACATTCAAGTGGTAAACAGTGATGATCTTGTTTTTTTGTGCCATTGCCCAAATCGACAAGTATTTAGCCTAAAATAAATAATATTAATTAACGCAGTTAAATAATAAATGGGGTGCAGCATAATTATGGATTATAATATTGAAGAACACAACGACAATAAATTGGCTTTAGCGCCTCTCAAGAAAAATATAGACAAACTGTGGGAAGAGGAGCTGCGTGAATGGGTCGTCGAAGAGTTCTATATACCATATCAGGCATCATGATATGCTTTATATGATTTAATTCTGTGATTTCCAAGTGAGGTGTATTCTTGGAATTAAATGGGATATGTAGTATATGCCAGACCACTGGCACAATGTATACCTGCCAGTTATGTGGCCGTCTTGTTTGCAACAATTGTTTCGATGTAAACAGGGGTGTCTGTGTACAGTGCAGCCGAGGACGGGTATTAGGTTCTATGAACCCTCAATTTAGTGTTTGACTTGCCATTTGATCACAGGTCGTTATACCCCCACAGCTCTGTTGCGGTTGGGTGTGCCGGCGCAACGTTTGACTGCAGAACAATCAATTTCTTTCCGGTTTACTTTCTCCTTCTTCAATAGTGTTCAAAAACCGATTGTAAATTGAATTACTGATGGTTTCAAGCATCAACTGTTTGCTCTCGTCGCAATTTTTTCCTTTTGTGATTGCGCAAAACACACCTAATGGTATGGTGATGGAAGCGTAAGAAGAACCGCCCGAAATATTACCGCAATGACCGAAAGCTTTCCTGAAAATCTGTTTCATGTTAATTTCAATATTGTTAGAATTGGCAAACACGTATATGTTGGCAGTATTGACTGCAAAGACAAGGGCAGTGGATATACCTTCCAGATCCAGCATATATTTAACGACTTTTGAAAGAGTACTTGGATCTTTTACATAACCGGTGTTAGTCAAAAGATATGCCCCTTTAATGTGCTTGTTATTGATAGCATTTGCCAGGTCACTGAACGTTTCTGGTTTCACAGCCGGGGTTTCAAGTTTTAGGAGCAGGTCATGATCCATGTATCCCAGTACATGGTGGTAGGCTTCAAGGCCATTGAGGTTCACATTTGTCAGGAATGTCTTGGTACGGTTCCTGATAGCGAACAAAAGCACAGTGGCGACCGTACTGTCCATTGGTACCTTCAGGCGTCGCATATACTGGATCATGAGAGTGGAAGTGGTCTCTATGTTTTCACGAATATCCTTGTACCTGCATTGTATATCTTTTGTTGCCACTTTAGAATGTGAGATTATTAAATCGGGCATACCAATGATACCGCTAAGTTCTTCTGGTAATTCACTGGGTACTACATCGACCAGTGCCACAGTTCTGGAAAACTCATCTGAAATAACATGAGGGAGATGTTCAATATTTTGTCCCATTATGTTCAACAATCCTTTATGGTGAGTTGTACCGGTAAAGTAACATGTGGCATTAATATGAAAATATTCAGCAATTTTTGTCAATGCATAAGCACTGGCAAGTGAGTCTACAGTAGGGTCTGGCTTGAGAAGTATTGTCAGCCCACTTCTAGATGTGTTCAATATCTGTTTGAACTTCCTGCGCTTAAAAAAACCCAGTTTTTTCACAATTTGTCCCATCCGGTAAAATCAACTATAACAGCATATTGTCTTCTTGATAGAGAATGTATTATTAGTAATTTATGGCTGTCAATACTGATCTGAAGTAATAACAAAATCTGTTTTAAACCAATTTCCACATCGGATGACCTTCTACAGGTTCCACGTCTAGGTCAGCCACACTTTCAGATATCATAATGTCTGCCATTGCTGCAACAGGAAATGTGTACTTTGCATTTTCAATAGGCCCGTAGAGTATGAAATCGCCAGCAGACATCTGTTGCAAACCTGTAGATGCGATGTCACATATACGGTAGATGAGCTTGTCTTCCTTACCCTTATCACGTAGCCAGTTCCAGGCTGAAGGTGCATTGTGAATGCCTGAACCCACTGGATAACCCCATTTTGCTTTGGCACTGATGCACATTCTGAGTGCCACACCTGCACCATTGCCCATGGGAGTGATACTTGGGTCGATTAATTTTTTAGTTATGCCGCATTCATCAGCAGTTTCCAGTAGTCCCTGAGGTAGTACACTACCACCGTTTTCAAGCAGTTCCATCCTCCCATTGAGGCTGGAATCCATTGCATTGAATCCCAGGATAATAGCAGCGTCAATATCTGAATTGACCAGTGCTTCGATTTCATCATCTGTGATTGACATGTTCAGGCTGTTGTAGATGGTCTTGTCAGCCAGCCCCACTTCGGTAACGTAGTTTGCGGCTGCCGCCCGCACAGTGGAATCAGTGGAGTCGAGGAGGAATGGTGCATCGGTTGTTGCACTCACAAAATCCAGATAGCGTTCGGCCGCTTGAGGAGTTTCGGCATATATGTGTATCATTTGCGGGTTGCCGGTCTCATCAGAAAGTGCCTGATGCACATTGATAAGTGATTCTGCAGCCGTTTTGTCAAATATGCCTGCACCCGGGTCTGAGACTATGCTGTGTTTATTGTAGAAAATGGTACCTGCCAGTACAGTAGGTAACTGTCCAGGTTGGCCCCCGACCTTGACATTGGCGATATTGATGATCTGCTGTTCTTTTTTGAATACGAACATTGTTGTTGATCCTGTTAATTTTAGTTTATGTCCGGACGAAAACCACACCAGATGTGGTATCCATCAGGATATCATTGTTTATCATTACGTCTGCACCTTTTATCGTGCGCTCGACATGTTTTTTCTTTTTGGCTGATTGAACCACCATAGGTGGGTGAGGAAAAGGATCATCTTTTGACATATATTCCTCAATTATTGCCTGTATCTCACCAGTTTCAACCAGTCCACGCCTGTCAATGAGTTCAACTTGCGCCCTGAAATGTTCAATGGCATCGAGGGGGATGTTCGCTATAAAAGGGATTGCACCGTTTGAACCAACAATTCTACCCTTTTCATCGATGCCGTTGTTGTGGATTGCAAGGAGTGTATTTCCTGACAGATGTCCTTTTGATTCCTGACCGCACACCAGGATATACCTGATATTTGAATTTGAGATGGTATTTGCAATAATTTTCTCTATTCCAAGATTCTCGGTCTTGCAGCTTCCCATTATACAAGCATCAGGTAGTGGGTCCATGTCGCTTGCGAGGGTGACCACAGATATGCGGGATTCAGGGTTTACTATGGTGTAATCTCCCCTGACCGGCGGCCATTCATGTGCGATATTGTCATTATCCATTGCTGTTCACTCTAAAGTTAATGGGTTTGATTGAAATTTGATTTGAATGCTTATTGTAGATATACTTTTTTAGTATAATATTTTCATGTGCTATAAAATCCGACAATTTCTGAACTATATTGACCAGTGCTACAATTGCTACAGTAATTCCACGCAGTGCAATATTTTTTAAACAGTTGATGTCAATTCGAATTATTCATTCTTCCCAGCCAGAGCCGAACCCATCATAATAGCCTTGGTATAATGTCCACCCACCCTGCTGGTATCCACAAACACCTTATCCATCAGTACAGGTGCCCCATACCCGTATCCTCCAGCCACCAGTACCAGTGTCCTGAATACCAGATTTCCTGAAATACCGTCCGGGGCCAGGATTAAATCTGCCTCTCCGATGGCATCTTCGATGAGGATACCATAATGCCTGATATCATACCCTTCACCTGATGCCACCTTTGTTACATATTCGGCATCATCCAGTGTTTTATCAACGTAAGTATCACGCCCCCTGTCCTCAAATCGTCCCCCTGACAATATACCGACTTTCGGTTCAATGCCAAATCTACGGATATGTTCTACTCCTCTTCTTATGAACTCCAATTTTTGCTCACGGGTACTACCTTCATCTATACCCACGGGAGCCAGGAACAAAGGAATTCCACCAGGCGTTTCCAATAATGCGATTCTGAAAAGTGTTTTCATTTCCAGAACCTCTTTAAGATACGCAAGAGTGGACGTGGCTGATAACGTACCCCTGATGGCACCATCAATATCACTTGAAGCCAGTAACTCGACTATGGTCCTGGTCGGTTCATCTGAATGGATAACCTCCAGGTGGGTGCCAATATCATTAATCTTCTTGCTATCGCCTACCAATACCACATCAGCAAACTCCTCTGCCAGAGCCGCACTCTGCAGGAGTTTTGGCGTCACACTACCGATTCCCAGTGCGATCCTGGCATGATTGTCCATTGCTTTTTTGTGAATATTTGTAATTATCCTGCTCATCATTACACCGGATGTTGTTATATTTCATCAATATTGGAAAATGCAGGAGACTCCTCTTTAGGCTTTTCTTCATATCCTGCACCGGGCAGGAAGTTTCCCCTACCTTTCTTCGCATGTATATCATCTTCCCAGATAACTTCACCCCTCGAAATGGTCAGCACAGGGAATATGCCTTCCATTCCCTCATACGGCGTCCAACCTGCCTTGCTGTGCAGCCGGTCGGCATCGATATCAGTGACCATGTTTGTGTCTACGATTACGAGATCAGCATCGAATCCTTCCCATATTGCACCCTTTTTGTGCATATCCAGTCCAAATATCATTGCTGGATTGGTACACATAACCTCTACCATCCTTGATAATGATATCAGGTTGCGCCGGACTGCCACTAACATCAACGGCAGCATGGTTTCTACACCCGGAACTCCGGCAGGAGCGCTCCAGATGTCGGTCAGCTTTTCATTTTCAGAATGAGGAGCATGGTCAGAAGCAACAATATCAATCGTTCCGTCGTTCAATCCGTTCCACAGGTACTGGAGACTTCGCCTTTTTCTAAGAGGCGGATTCATCTTTGCAAGGCTGCCCAGCCTGTCATAATCCTTATTTGACAACAACAGGTGATGTGGTGCTGCTTCGGCCGTGATCGTACACTCAGATTCGCCGTAATCCCCATACTTAGCACTGCGGATGATACCTACTGCCTCCCTGGTACTGATGTGGCACAAGTGTGCCCTTGCCCCGAAAGCCATGGCATCTTCCACTGTGTTTGCAACAGCCACCGCTTCTGACAGGTTTGGCCGGCTTTTTGAATATGATTCGGGTGCCAGGTCCCCCTTTGTAATCTTTCCGTATGATTCCAGTATTTCCTGGTCCTCAGCGTGAACGCAGGCCAGGGCCCCCATATCTTTGGTAAACTGCATCGCATCCGACATGTGGTCACGGTCCACGGTCATGGAACCCGTGCTTTCACCTAAGAATATCTCGCCAAAAGCAGTAACTCCTGCCTTCCACAGGGTATCAAGGTTGTCCAGGTTATGGTTCACTCCTCCGTTTATTCCAAAATCAACAATGGATTTGGATGTAGCATATTTCAGTTTTGTACGAAATGAATCTTCATCCAGCGTAGGAGGTACGGTATTGGGATGGTCTATAACCGTTGTCACACCACCGGCAGCAGCAGCACAAGACCCGCTGAACCAATCTTCTTTCTGGCTCATACCCGGTTCCCTGAAGTGTACATGCACATCGATAATACCGGGCAGCACGAGCATGTTATTTGCATTGATCACCCTGTCAACATCTTTTACCTGGATAATCCGTGCTATCTTTGCAATTTTCCCATCTTCTACTGCCAGTTCTGCTTCAATAATGCGTCCCTGGTGGAATATTCGGGCATTGGTAATTATCAGGTCAGGCATGGTGTTGGTATATGTATTGATGTATTATTAATGCAGATGTTAATCTTTCATGACACAATATCAAAAATCAGTTATACAGTGAATAGTTCGGATGCAGATGCGACTACAAATCCATGTAAATCAGTGAAATCTGTGTCTTTTTATATTTCCAGACACGGATTTACATAGATTTTACCTAAAGTCACGTACCCCGGACGCCGCTGCGCTCTGTACAGGGCATCTTAGTGGATGCTTGTGCCATTAATTTCACCGAAAGCCAGATCAAGCAGGACATGAAACCGATTATTTATTGAGAACCAATATGTTTATTTTCTGGTCAGATATCAAGGGTATCAAGCACCTTGATATAAATAAGTCTGCAAATGGTTTCGGTCAAAAAGAACTAGAGATTCAAACGACCACCCGGCCTTGGGACAAAATTATTCGATT
>JAGLRT010000130.1 GCA_023136155.1 Methanosarcinales archaeon | reverse complement strand
TGTTATTTTGGAATTGTTATACTAGCATATTTCCCTTACACGAGGGAAATGTATTTAAATAAGATATCCGTTCGTTTTATTAATTAATCAGTCTGACAAACATGTCTCTAAACATGAAAATGGACTTAATGATCCAGCAGGTACAAAAAAACCTGTCAAACCTGGAAGGAGTGAAGGAATCAATGGTTGCCAGCCAGGATGGCTATATCTTTGGCCAACCATCTGATTCCAGGCTAGAATTATTTGCCAGGACATCAGCAGCTATGTTAAAGACTGCAGATGCAGCCTCTGCAAAAGTGGGTAAGAATTTTTCACAACATGTGGTCATCGACTATCCAGATGAACGATTAATAGCTGTTCGTGCAGGCCCCAAGGCCCTTCTGGTTGTACTTACAGGGACTGGTACCGGACTTGAATCAATCATGACAGAACTGGATAAGGCCGCAGAGAAAGTCCGTGAGATAATATAAGCCCCTAAAACTAAATATTTAAGGGTATTGAATACTGTTTTAGCCTTAGCATATTTTAGAGGTAGAACCTTGGTAAGCACGTCAGGACCCATCATTCTAGGAATCGAAGGTACAGCTTGGAATTTGAGTGCAGCTATTGTAGACGAAAATGATGTAATATTCGAGTACACATCTACTTACAAACCTCCTACTGGCGGCATTCATCCCAGGGAGGCATCCCAACACCATGCAGACCATTTAGGGCCGGTAATTACAAAAATTCT
The DNA here is from genome assembly GCA_023136155.1 of Methanosarcinales archaeon. GTDB lineage: Archaea > Halobacteriota > Methanosarcinia > Methanosarcinales > Methanocomedenaceae > Methanocomedens_B. The sequence goes on along the minus strand of JAGLRT010000130.1, from coordinate 6,423 downwards.
TTCAGAGGCAAATGACAATGGAATCACATCTTCGGACATAGATGCTATAGCTTTCTCCCAGGGTCCGGGCCTGGGGCCATGCCTGCGCACCGTAGCCACAGCCGCCAGGGCACTGTCCCTTTCGCTTGATGTCCCACTCATAGGTGTAAACCATTGCATCGCCCACATTGAAGTGGGACGCTGGAAAACCGATGCTCAGGACCCGGTGGTGTTGTATGTAAGCGGGGCAAATTCCCAGGTATTGGCATATAGGAAGGAGCGATACCGGGTATTCGGGGAGACCATGGATATCGGCATCGGGAACTCTTTTGATAAATTTGCCAGAGGGGCGGGACTTCAACACCCCGGCGGCCCAAAGATAGAAGAACTGGCCAAGGGAGCTACTTCGTATGTCTCCCTTCCTTATGTTGTTAAGGGTATGGACTTCTCCTTTTCCGGCCTATCCACGGCAGCATCCAACGCATTGCAGACATCTTCTTTGGAGAATGTTTGTTTTTCCTTACAGGAGAATGCATTCGCTATGCTGGTAGAGGTGACCGAGCGGGCAGTTGCGCACACGGGCAAGGACGAGGTACTGCTGGGTGGGGGGGTTGGTGCCAATATACGTTTGCAGGAAATGCTTGAGATCATGTGCCATGAACGTGGTATCCGGTTCTATGTCCCAGAGCGCCGGTTCATGGGAGACAACGGCAGTATGATCGCTTATCTGGGCCTGCTAATGTACCAGCAAAACACATTTACATCCATTAAGCAATCTTATGCCATGCCTAATTACAGACCTGATGATACACCTGTGACCTGGTGGCAAGGCTAGAAGCTATCAATTTACGGATGAAATTGGGGGCCAGATCATGTACTGTCCAATCCGTGTTCGATCCCATTTTTTTCTCTTAACCGATGACGTATAAGATCATGTATAACTATGTGGATTTATGCTTAGATTTCGACAGCAGCGATAAAAAAGAATACTTATTTTATACCTGCGGTTAACATAAGCCTGATGAGTGCAGAGTCATTGGAATGGGCTGAAAAATACCGGCCCCGAAACCTTAGTGAAGTGGTAGGTCATCCAGGTATAGTAAAAGAACTGCTCAAATGGGGAGATGACTGGGAAAAGGGTGTCCCTAAGGACAGGGCGTTGATACTACATGGAAAACCGGGCATTGGCAAGACTTCTGCAGCCTTTGCACTGGCTTCCCAGATGGAATGGGATGTAATAGAACTCAATGCCAGTGACCAGCGTACAGCAAAGATCATCCAGAAAGTTGCAGGTTCTGCAAGTATGATGGGAACCTTTGATGGTACTTCAGGACGCCGCCTTGTCATACTGGATGAAGCTGATAACCTGCACGGAAACTATGACCGTGGAGGTGCCAGGGCCATCATCAATGTTGTCAGGAAAACAAAACAACCCATCATACTGATAGCCAACGAGTTCTATGACATGGATTCTGCTCTTCGCCTGGCATGTAAACCGGTACAGTTCCGGGTAATGAACAGCAATACCATTGTGAACGTACTCAAATCCATCTGCAGGAAAGAAGAGGTGGTGGTCGGCATGGGCGTGATAGAGCAAATTAGCGACAATGCAGGCGGAGATCTGCGAAGTGCTATCAATGACCTGCAGGCTATTTCTATTGGTAAAAATGAACTGGAAGTCGATGATATTGTCACTGCTCCCAGGGATGCCAGGGAAACAATTTTCAGGGCAATGGATAAGATATTCAAGGCTTCTGATATGAGGTCTGCGCAGGAAGCTGCGTGGCATGTGGATGAGAGTCCTGACAACCTTATCAACTGGATAGACGAGAATATTCCAGTGGCATACAAGGATGAAAGGGATGTATATGCCGGGTTTAACCAGTTGTCGCGTGCAGACATGTTCCTGGGGCGGGTAAGGCGTAGGCAAAATTACCGGCTGTGGCGGTATGCCAGCCTGTTCATGACCGGCGGAGTGGCCGCAGTTAAGACTCAAAACTATTCAGGTTATAACAAATACCAGGCCCCCCAATTCTGGAAAAAACTGGGGCAGACCAGGGCAAAACGAAATATCAGGGATTCCCTTGCTGGTAAGATAGGCGGACTATGTCATCTGTCCAAGAGATATGCCCGCTCAGACCTTATCTGGTTCTTCAAGCATGTGATGAATAGTAAAGAACATGCAGTTGATGCGGCAGCCGAGTTTGACCTGAATCCGGATGAGATTGCGTTTTTGCTGGATACAAAGGCATCAACCAAGAAAGTTAAGACCATATATGAATCAGCCCGGCAATTGATTGAGGCGGAAGTGAAGCACGACATTGAAGTGTTCGGTGGGTTCACCCATTCAGCAGTGGTAGATGAACAGCAACGTGAACTTGACTTTTCAGAGGCAGACAAGGATGGTAATGTTGATGAGCCGGCCATAGATGAAGTTGTCAAAGAAGAAAACACAAAAAACCAGAGTTCGTTATTTGATTTTTGAGGCTTTAGCAGATGACTGGAAAACTGATAACACTTGAAGGTATTGATGGTTCGGGAAAATCCACGATAACTAAAAGTTTGAAAAACTATTTCAAGGGAGAAACTAACGTAATATTTACCAGGGAGCCTACCAGGGAATGGACGGGCGAGGCAGTGAACCGGGCCATCAATGAAGAAACCGACCACCTGGCAGAATTATTCCTTTTTGTTGCAGACCATGCAAACCACCTGAGCAAAACAATAAGGCCTGGCATTGCGGGTAATAAAACCTTGATATCTGACAGGTATTCTGACAGCAGATATGCATACCAGGGTGCGACTTTAAAGGGAATCATTGAACAACCACTTGAATGGGTGATGGATCTCCATAAGGGCTGGACCGTTGTCCCGGACCTTACCATCCTTTTTGATGTCAGCCCGGAAATTGCAGTTTCAAGGGTGGTGACTCGTGACTATCTGACAAAGTACGAGAAGATTAGTTTTCTTGAATTGGTGCGCTCAAATTACCTTAAACTGGTGGATATGCAGCCAGAGCGTTTCATTGTTGTTGATGCAGAACAGCCATATAGTAAAGTCGAACAAGCCGTGTTCAAAGCAGTGAAAGATAACATGGCTTAATAAAGGACTGAAAATAATAAAATGAATTATGGGCTGACCCTCCCTTATCAGGAGGGCTCCCCATTTAGGGACTTACGCTTGCATTCACCCACTCTTGTGCACATACGCACATCGTACCTATGCACCAACGTTCTTGAAATGAAGGTGGAGGTCTGACCTTCAAAACTATGTTCTGTCTTGAGCCTTTCACAACATAGTCAGATAGCTCCAAGGTGTGGATGGCAATCTTCGCCTTTCACTCCTTCATCGCTAGCCCATGTAGCATGCACTTCAGTTTTGCCAGTTATTTTACTGACAGCTTAATTATGAAGTAATACTTATGTTGTTTTACACTCCAATATATTTTTCGGTAAACAATCAGATAACAAAACTGGTAATCAATGGAGAACTAAAAGTTGAACAAAAAATGGATTGAAACATTAAATAACTGACAAACTTAAATCGCCCTGGCAAATGTGATAAAACCAGTGTGCCCTACTTTGCTGGTGGATGGCCGTGTTCCCCTTTCACTAAAAGAGATTTCTCTTTGTGTACACTCAAGAGTGACCACCTCTTCAAATTTTTCTATATTGATAGCCATGCGCACTTCCTTGGCCTGCTCAAAAAACGGTGAGAAAACCACAAGATATCCACCCCGTTTCAAGACTTTAAGGACGTCTGGCACAACCTTATCTGCTGCCTGCATATCCAGTGTTACCACGTCAAATATCTCATCCAGTGAACGTATTTCTTTCACCAGATCTCCTGACCTGAATTCCACATTCGTAAGACTGGCAATTGCTATGTTTGACCTTGCTATTTCTGCAAAATCCTCCCTGACCTCATAAGTTACCACCCTTCTGGCAACAAGCCCCAGATAAATGGCAAGAATACCTGAACCAGTACCAGCATCGAGTACTATGTCCTCCTTATTAAGACCAGTATGGCCCATTATCATCCCGATATCCTTTGGACTTATGGGTGCCCCGGTTCTTTTCAGGAAATTGAAAAGGTCTGCTGCCCTTAAGCGATATACCTGCATTTCAAATCCCAGGTGGGATGCAATGATGTCATTGTACTCCATGTCCAACAGCTGACCCAATTTGAAAACACCTACATCAGTATGCAGGTCTTTTTCCTCTGCATTGACAATAAATCTCTTCCGATCTCCCTTTAATAAAACAGTTTCACCCGGTTTCAAAGTTTATCACGCACCTTACGACAAAATAGGGAATGCCCTGTCATCTGAGGTGGAATATCCAAGCCCAGCAGTTTAAGCATGGTGGGAGCAATGTCAGCCAATATGCCCTCATGTATCTCAATATCCTCTATTTCTGAGAAAAAAATCAATGGGACTCGGTTGGTGGTATGAGCTGTATGCGGGCTTTCATCATCGTAATATACCATTTGCTCGCTATTGCCGTGGTCAGATGTGACAAGTGCCGCACCGCCATGGGACAATATTACATCGAGCATCTTGCCCAGACATTCATCCACTACTTTCGCAGCATTCATTGTAGCATCCAGCATACCGGTATGTCCCACCATATCCAGATTAGCAAAATTAGCAATAATGACATCGTAGTTCCCGAATTCTATCCTGTCCAGTAGCGCATTGGTCACTTCATAAGCACTCATCTCAGGTTGCAGGTCATAGGTGGGGATTTTGGGTGAAGGGATAAGCAATCGGTCTTCTCCTTTATATGGTTCCTCTAAACCTCCATTAAAGAAAAAAGTCACGTGCGCATATTTTTCAGTCTCAGCAATATGAAGCTGTCTTTTATTGCAATTGCTCAGGTATTCGGATAATGTATTATCAATATGCTCGTGTGGGAATGCAATGGGTACGTCAAAGGTTTCATCATATCGTGTCATGCAAACAAAATGTATGTCTGGAGCCTGTTTTCGGTGAAATCCTGTAAAGTCATTGAGTGTCAGGGCGCCAGTAAGTTCTCTTGCCCTGTCAGATCTGAAATTGAAGAATATTACGGCATCGCCATCATGAATGGTTGCAGTCGCCCTTTTGCCCGATAAAACCACAGTGGGTTTAACGAACTCATCGTTCTCTCCCCTTTCATAAGCAGACATTACAGCCTTTTCTGCACTGGGGGCTGTCTCTCCTTCACCCATTGTCAATGCATCATATGCCAGGCAGACCCTTTCCCATCTTTTGTCCCGGTCCATGCTGTAATACCGACCGCTGACTGTGGCTATCTTTCCAACACCAAGTTCTTGCATCCGTTTTTCGGTTTGCGTGATATACTGCAGTGCGGACCGGGGCGGCACATCCCTGCCATCCAGGAAAGCATGGACGAAAACTCTATCCAGCCCTGCTTTGTTTGCCATCTCCAGTAGTGAGAATAGGTGGTCTATATGGCTATGTACACCTCCATCAGACAGCAGCCCCATCATGTGAAGTGAAGAACCGTTCTTCAGAACATGCGCCAGGGCACTGGATAATTTTTCATTTGAAAATAAATCCCCATCCTTAATCGATTTGTTTATTCGTGTGATATCCTGGTAGACCACACGGCCCGAACCCAGGTTCAGGTGTCCAACTTCACTGTTCCCCATAAGGCCATCGGGCAAACCTACTGATTCACCCGAAGCTTCCAGGGTAGTATTGGGATAATTGCTCAACAACCTGTCAATGACAGGTGTATTTGCCATGAGCACGGCATTTCCGTCAACTTGTTGATTGATTCCCCAACCATCAAGAATGAGCAGAACAAGTGGTTTTGGGATTGCCATTATATTATAACCCTCAATCGCTATTTATTATCTTAATCGTTATACTCCACAGCCATGCTGTGGGGAGCTTCATTTCCGACAAGTTCATTCAATGTAACAATACTTACAATTGCAAACACGATTGCAGAAGCATAATTAAACATATATTACACCTTTCTATCTGTTAATAATAATATATAGCATTATATGTATCCGCTTCAAATCTAAGGGTAACTGACTCCTTTTTGAAATAGAAAACCTGCTTAGGCACTTGATTTAGATTATCCAAATATTCATTTTACCCTGATTTTTTAAGTGGATACATAAAATGTCTTCATGGAGCTCAAAAAATAGAGTTGATCGCGATATATACGTGATAGATTTGTCTGAAATGAAGGGATTGAAAAATAAATGTGAGGTAAAAGTGCAGTGAAAATATTCCTCTTTCCCTTCTCACTCCTCACCCAACTTCCTCGCAATCTCCACACCAAGCCCAGTCGCATCCACAGCCCTGTGTGCCAGCAGCCGAATCATAGGCTCCTTCCCTACCGCACCCAGGTCATACACCACATCCGGCACCCGGTTGTGCAGCTTCCGGTACGTATCAATAGCAGTCCGGGTGCCCCATTCCAT
>JAGLRT010000013.1 GCA_023136155.1 Methanosarcinales archaeon | reverse complement strand
TAATACCTGTGATTGCCATTGCTTCTGTTATAGCTTCCGTGTTCTGGGCAGTGACTGCCGATACGGTAATGCAATACCTGGGACCGGTACAGCACTATATTCCATATTTCATCGTGCTGGTGGTGGCATCTATACTGGTATACAATTTCGTGCATTACCGGAACAGGTAGAAAGGAATGGTAGATTTTACAATCTTAAAATATTTAAATGAAAATTCATTTTTAAAAAGTCTGAGTTTGTTTTAAGGTTCTAGTCTTAAATTCAGTTCTTCAACTGTAAAAATTGAGAAAGTATTCTGGTAATAATAAAAATAATAATCGAGAGTAGAGGACGTTATAGAAGGTTATTTATTCATGATAAACTGTGAATTTTGATGTGATACTGGAGAACATGGTTTTAATCCACGAACCTGACGTTAACCAGTTACCTACAAATTACTCTTCGTAGGATAAATTGAGACTTGCACGATTGCATGAAAGTCTCAATATATTTCCTTTTTTTTAAATCACGGATTGTTCAGGTGTGTTCCTGTCATTGAAAGGAATGCCGGATTCAGGATACCATGACTCCAGGAAGGTTAGCATGTGGTATTTCATGAACACTGGCACTGGTACTGATACCAGCAGTGAGAACATAAACATTAGAACAAATACCACCAATGCGAACGGGACCATTATCACCCAGAACACAGCACTATCTATACCTAATCCAATCACTGACGTCAACATAAGCAATATACCAAAGCACAGGAAAATTATGCCAAATACTATAATGAACAGTATCAATGCGATTATTCCCACAATAATTCCTACCACTATCCTTAGCGCGAACCTTATCAGCCAATAAATTATTATCTGACCCCAGTCGGCTTTGAAGGTGCACAATACTTTCTTGAAAGCAGCGATAATACCAATGTCCTGATACATCGCCAGTGGTATTGACAGGTTAATGAAAGACTGGATTATTCCGTCTATAGTGACAAGTAAGATCAGTACACCAAGGAAAAAGTAAATGCCCCCTAAAAACATTCCAATATCTAAATGTTCTATATTACCTGGCGAGTTCAGTATCGGTAAAATTACCGGCAGTATTGCGGCCAAAAATAGCACTAAAAATATGAGTCCAAGAACGAACCGGATTATAAACAAATTAAAACCCTGCCGCATGTATTTTCCAGAATATTCCCAGAATGATACCACGTCTGTTACAAGGGAATTCACTAATACAAATTCCATGACATTGGAAATGTATGAGAAAAGCAGGATTAATACTACGAAAAATAACACACCCAACAGGATGAACGTTGAGTACTGGTGCAGGAATTGAGTAACTGTTTCTTCAACGCCCTGTAATCCCGGTTCCCAGCCAGGGTCTTCGCCCCCGTACTGCTGACCCGGATTGCCAAGGTTGTAGTAGTTGCCACCTCCTCCTCCGCAGCTGCCCAGCAGTAAGATAACAATTCCAAGTTTTATCCATTTCCAGAAACTAAAAGGTTCGAACAGGGTCTTTTTAGTCCTTTGCAGTGCCCCATCCACTGCATCTATGCTTAACCAACTCATAATAAATAATACATGTATATATATTAATAGTTTACTTCTCCTAGCAAAATATGGCTATTATAACAAAAATATCGTATCCACTTCAAAAATCAAGGTGAAATGAATATTTGGATTATCTAAATCAAGTGCCTAAGCAGGTTTTCTATTTCAAAAAGGAGTCAGTTACCCTTAAGTTTGAAGCGGATACAAAATATCAAATGTGCAAATAATGAGATTCCAGTTTCAGTAAAAAGAAGTGGACAGCTTGTGGAGAGTAATTAATAATCTAATGGTCCTGGCTGTTTGTCTTCAGGTAAAACCGGTAATTTCATAGTATTTACCAGAATGGGCGATTCTATCTCCTTTGCCCGCTCAATGAGAAGGGCTTTGCCATTCTCAGTAAGCCCGAACAGTGGAATGGCAGTACCCACTTGTATGAGTGGTTTTACCAGTTGTCTTATGTTCCCTGAAGCGCAACCTGTGACCACATCCACCATTGATAATAGTTTCTTGGTCTCCTCCCGCTCTATTCCTGTCAGGTGGGCTGCCATCAATATCGCCTCTCCCCCCACTTCGGATTCTATTGCCCGCACCTGGGATGAAGATGCAACATCCACCACAGAAACTGCAATTTTCTTGTAGCCCTGTCCTGCCGCCAGCCTGAGTCCGGCAGACTGGTCTATCCTGGCGGTTGCAGGGTCCAGTACCTGTCCTCCCATTTGGTGTATGGCATCTATCACCTCTTGAAATGGCTCTGTCTCAACCAGACCCGAAATCTGGGCGCTCATACCCTGCACCAGGTCGGGATTTGACGTGATCACCGTACCTGCTCCGTCACATACTGTGACAGTAGAATCGATAAGACCTCTACGCAGTGCGGTCATCAGTATTTCTGATATACCAAAACTGGCGAATACGCCCAGGTCAAGCCGGCGGTGCGACGTGAACATGCCGAATTCCCTTATACGTTGTTCCATATTATGCCTGACCGTGTCTGTGGTAATGTTTTCAATCCCTGAAACTTTGTTCCAGAGGGGACACCACTTGACCTGTGGCTCACCTACTTCTACCACTTTGCCATCTTTGACCACTACCTTTGTTTTACCCAGTATCTCCATGATGTGCGGCATGTTATTCCTCTTTGATGTAGCCTAAAAATTCCACAAGGTCGTCGGCTTTTTGAATTGAGATGTCCCGCCGTATTTTATCCAGCAGGATATCCAGGTATTCATCCACGAGGCAGGTCAGGCACTCATCTCCCTGGTATATTAGGTCTATGAGGTATGAAAGTTCAGGACCTGACAACCTGTCAAGTCTTTGATGGAAATCACTGGCTGAGCTGCTGAAGTGCTTGCTGATGGGGGACAATAATGAGCGAAACCCAGGGTTGGAAATATCCGTGTCCAGTTCCGGCACCATCTTTTTCAGGAGTTCCAGATCTTTGGACGAAAGGATTCGTGCCATGGTATAATTCTTTTGGAGTAGAATAGATATAATTGATTCGGTTGCGGTGGACAAAATACTTACTACATATTCACCACTATTGCATTAGTAAAAAACCACAAAGGAATCCTTAACATGGCTGATACATACTCAAAGAAGATTGCTGTAGAACAGTTTGGCAGACGGTCGAATGCCTATGCAGCCTGCGGTACCCTGATGGACCAAACCGACCTTGACACGGTGGTAGGACTGCTGGACCTTAAGGGGAATGAGACTGTGCTGGATGTGGCTACAGGTACGGGGTACCTTGCAATGGCACTGGCACCACATGTGAAACAGGTCATCGGTATTGATATCACGCTCGGTATGCTTGAGCTGGCAGTACAGGCCGAAAGGGAAAGGGGGCTGGGTAATATCGAAAACCTGGTAGGTGATGTGGAACACCTGCCTTTTTGTGATTCGCAGTTCGATGTCGTAGCGGCCAGGTTCTCGTTTCATCATTTTCCCCGGCCTCTGGTGTCGTTGTCAGAGATGGCCAGGGTATTGCGACCGGGTGGCAGGCTGGTCATTGAAGATATGGTATCTTCTGAAGATAACGCGAAAAGTGAGTACCAGAATACCATGGAAAATTTGAGGGACCTTTCGCATATCAAACATCACCCGGCATCTGAGCTTGAGCAGATGATACAAAAGGCGGGCCTTGAGGTGGTAAACAAGGCCGGCGGAGGGTCTGATTTTGACCTTGAGCACTGGCTTGAGATGGCTGAGCCGTCGGCCGTAAATGTGGAGACGGTAAGAGGGATGATGAAAGATTCTATGGAGGGGGATAAGGCAGGGCTGAATGTGAGGGTTGAGGAGGGGCGGGTGGTGTTTACGTATGCTACGGCAATTGTGGTGGGGCGGAGGGTTTTGAGGGATTATAATCAACCCCAATAAGAGGTAAGGGGTTAGTTAAAAAGTGCTTATGATTTCTAAACAATTGTGTTACTTCATGAATATCGATCATTTGATTGCTTGAATAACTTAAATCTGTATTAATAACCGGAATCATTATCTGAAATAATAAAGTATTAAAGTCGGATGTCCAATATATACAAACCTGAATTAACATTATGGATATTAAAATGGCAATTTTCTCTTTTGAGATTTATCTATTTTAATAATTTATTCGATCGAAAAAAGAATGCTCCTCACATCAATCAGAATTATTTTGAGTGAAGGATTGCCCTTGGGATATTAGAGTTTTCATGGAGTTTAGCTTATTATTCGTTTTACCGATATAAGTTATTGTACCGGATATATATATTCAATGGGAGATTTATATGTATGATTTAATTATTATTGGAGGAGGACCTTCCGGATCGGCTGCTGGCAGAATTGCAGGACAAAAAGGCTTAAAGACCCTATTAATTGAAAAAGAAATATTTCCAAGATATAAACCATGTGGTGGAGCTCTTTCAGAACAAGCAATGTCATATCTTGATTTTGAAATTCCTAAAAGTATCATTGAAAGAGATATATTTGGTGCAAGATTCCAATTCAGAGGTAAAGTTGTTGAACAACATAAAGATTACAGGATAGCTGTCTTAACAAGTAGAAGTATTTTAGATAATTTTTTGCTCGAAAAAGCAAGAGAAACCGGAATTCAAATAAATATGGGAGACAAAATCATTGACTATCAGGAAAATGATGATTATGTAGAAGTTTTTACTAATGACAATATATATATGTCGAAATTTGTCATTATCGCAGAAGGTTCGCAGGGTAAATTAAAATATAAAATTCGAAGAAAAGATAAAAGAGATGAATATGCAATAGGTATTGTTGCAGAAATTGAAGGCGATAACAAAGCAATTGATGAATATATACATAATGCTATTGATCTTCAATTTGGATATTTCAAACATGGTTATGGGTGGATATTTCCACATGAAAAGTATTTTTCAGTGGGAATAGGTGGATTAGCAGAAAGCTTGTCTCATCCAAAAAATAAAATGTTAGAATTTTTAAAAGAAAATAACTTTGGTAGTAATCATAAGTTACATTCACACATAATTCCCGCAGGAGGTATCAAAAGAAAGATAACCAGTACACGAGTTATTTTAAGTGGAGATTCAGCTGGATTTGTAGATTCTTTTTATGGAGAAGGTATTGCTTATGCAATACGATCTGGTCAGATTGCAGTAGAAATCATTTCAGAAATAATATTTAATAATAACGATTTACAAACATTGAAAAATTATAATGTGATTTGCACATCAGAATTTGTAG
>JAGLRT010000129.1 GCA_023136155.1 Methanosarcinales archaeon | reverse complement strand
GGAACGATGATGATATATCCTTGAACGAAGATGGAACTGTGGATATATTTGATGGAAAATTATTAATCAGAGTGAATGAAAATTCAACACTGGCAGCTTTGGCTAAGGAAATAAATATTGGCGGCGGCGCAGCACCAACTGAAGCTCCAACCGAAGCTCCAACCGAAGCACCAGCCGAAGTTGGAAATGAGACCGGAGAAGTTGGAAATGAGACTGGAGATGCAGAACCTCCAATCGAAACAACAACCGAAGTGCCTACTGAAGAGCCTACAGGTACACCTGGATTTGAGGCTGTCTTTGCTGTAGCTGGTCTGCTCGCAGTAGCGTATCTGGTACTCAGACAGCGTGATTAAATAGAATAAATATAGATGAATGAAGGGATAATTCATCCCTTCTTCTTTCTTTTTTTTAGTAAATTTTATTTATAGTCATTAATACCGTAGGGGAAAATATTATGTTTATGGGAAAAAAATTACAAATAATTGGTTTTTTATTGTTAATTATTTTATTATCCGGGTGTACTGGAAATACAGATAATGGAAATTCAGGCAATATTTCAGATGTTACACCTACACCTTTGTCCAGTAATTCCAGTCTTGACTCAATGGTCATTGTCGAACAATTACCCACTGATTATGAAATTCTGGCGACACTTCCAATATCAGATTATGATGAATATTCGGAAAATATAGTTGATACAAGACAAGGAGCCTACAGGGATAACGAGAACATTGATGTTTTTCTTGACATAATTGAATTAAATTCAGAACAGGCAGCACTTGATTTTACTTCAAATTACAAAGCCCAATATAAACCACTGGATATCGGGGAGAGATTTACTACTATCTCCTTTAATGAACATAGTGCTGAAAGAATAATCGAATACAATTACTATGCCGGTGACCAAATACCTAAATACAAGATTATCTGGAATAAAGAAAACATAGTATTCGTCGTAAAGAGTAACTCTCATCTTGAAAGTTCTTCACTTGAATTAGCGAAAGCGACAGGCTATTAATTCCTTTAAATAATTTCATTTTTTTGCATACCAACAAGAGTTTACTGACGCTTGCAGTCATTTAAGTAGGTAGATTTCAATGAAGCCAGTCCGGATAATTGATGTTATTAAATCCCGCAGGAGTGTCAGGCAATTTTTAGACAGGCCCGTAGAAGATGAGCGAATCTCAGAGATTCTTGAAGCTGGCCAGTGGGCACCGTCTGGCCTGAACAACCAGCCCTGGCGTTTTGTGGTAGTAAAGGAGCCGGGACTTATAGCCTCAATGGCAGAATGTACCCGGTATGGAGCTATCATCCGAGGGGCACCCCTTTTGATTGCAGTATTCCTTGATGAAGATGTGATGTATGACCATACCAAGGATAGTCAGGCATGCGGTGCAGCCATACAGAACATGTTACTTGCAGTCCATGGTCTGGGACTGGGTGCCGTATGGCTTGGCGAGATATTGAACCGCAAAACTGAAGTGTGCCGTATTCTTGAAGCACCGGAATCAATGGAACTGATGGCAGTTATTGCAGTGGGTTACCCTGCGCCCGGTGGCAGCAAGCCAGGCGTGCGCCGCGACATTTCAGAGATTAGCTTTGCAGAACGGTTCAGCAAACCTATTTTTTAAATATTACCATTATGCCCAGAATGATGCTGATAGCAAACCCGCCAATACCTACCATCTCCAGAAAAGGTTCCCCTCGTGCAAATACCAGCAGTGCAGCTGACGATACCAGCAAAGCAACAATGTAAATACTTTGTAAAACACTTTTAACGAAACGTTCTTTTTTGGCAGCATTTTCCTGTTTGTCGATGTTCAACGTTTTAATGATCCTTAACGTTTCAAATATATCATTAATGCCAGATGGTACGCTTTTAAAAGCCTCATAGATGTTGTCCCACTCCATCTGGAAATCTTCCACCATTTTTGTAGGCGAATACTTTTTCTTGGCAACTTCCCTGGACAGGGCTTTAACTTCATCCATGAGATTAAAATCCGGGTCAAGGTCAAGACAGGTACTTTCAACCAGGACAAGAGCACGTTCAAGCAGCGAAAATGTGCGAGGCAAAGAAAGGTCATATTTCAATGCAAGTTTGACAAAATCATCACTGTGCCGTTCACCCCTATCATAATGTTGTCTGGATATAAGTTCGTCAACATCCCATTTGAAGGCATGAATGTCAATTTCATCAACATTTTTGTGAGACATTTTTAACATTGAAGTAGCAACCATGTCAACATCTTTTATGTAGACAGCATAGAATACTGTGTACATATCTTTCATGATATCAGAATCAAGCTTCCCGACAGCACCGAAGTCAAGATATGCAATATTGCCATTTTTCATGACGAATATGTTACCCGGATGGGGGTCTGCATGGAAGAATCCGTCTATGTAAACCATTTTGAGAAAACTGGATGAGATAAGTTTTGCAACCCTTTTTTTCTCAGTCGAATTGAATGCCCTGTATTCCCTTAGCGTCACACCGTAAATGTGTTCCATTACAATCATATTGTCATTGGTCAACTCCCAGTTGACCTTAGGAATATGCACATGTTTGAAATCTTTGAAATTATCCCTGAACCGTTCCATGTTGAGGGCTTCATTCCGGTAATCCAATTCACGGTTTAGCATAGTCTTGAATTCTTCAAGGAAACCTTCAATGTCAATCTTGTCATTGATTTTTAGTAGCTTCAGGAAAATGAACTTCAAATCATATAGTATATCCAGATCAAGGTTGATTACATCCATCATGCCTGGCCTGGCAATCTTGACAGCCACGTTCTCCCCGTTTAGCACGGCTTCGTATACCTGGGCGATAGAAGCGCTAGCTATTGGTTCTTTGTTGAACTTATCAAATAGTGTAGTGAAATCGTTCGATACCCCTGTCTCATTTGAAGTATTACCACGCACGACACTGAAAGCTTCCTGCATTCTTTCAAAATCATACGGCTGCACTCTTTCTTGAAGTTTTTCAAGTTCGGCACCGTATTCAATAGGAACAATATCAGGCCGTTTACTCATGGCCTGACCAAGTTTGATAAAACTGGGCCCTAATTCTTCCAAGGCCTTACGGAGATTTACTGAACTGGACCTGCGCTCGGAATCAATCGGACAGGTACACAGGTTTACCGATTCTGCTCTTAACCTGGACTCTTTAGATAATATACTAAACAATCGGTATTTGTAAAAAACCCGTGTGATTTTAATATAACGTTTAATCTTGTTGAACATCCCGTTTAATATCAGCGCTGTATATGTTTATAAAGATAACTTTTTACCTTAATCGTTATACCCTGCAGCTTTGATGCGGTTGAAACAAGCCATGGTCAATGTAACCTCTGTAGCCTGAAACATGAAATTCATCACAGTTCTACAGGGGGGAGCTTCATTTTGTCAATATGTCAGATTGAGGAAATGTAAGAAACCATTGAATCGAAAATCTTTTTACCGTCCTCTGAACCAAGGATCTGCTCGGATGCCCGCTCCGGATGGGGCATCATTCCTAAGACATTACCTTGCTCATTAATGATTCCAGCAATGTTTTCAACGGAGCCGTTGGGGTTTGCTTCATCAGTAGTATTGCCTTTTTCATCCACGTACCTGAATGCTACCCTCTTCTGTGAATCAAGTCCGGACAAAGTGTGCTCATCTGCAAAATAATTCCCTTCCATGTGTGCAATAGGTATCCGGATGACCTCACCCGGTTTGAAGGAATTGGTGAACGGGGAAGTATTGTTCTCCACTCTCAGGCTGACCCATTCACACCTGAATTTCGGGTAGCGGTTGGTCATAAGTGCACCAGGTAATAGTCCTGATTCCACCAGTATCTGAAACCCGTTACATATACCCACCACAGGCAGTCCTTTATCTGCCATCCTCCTTAGTGAATTCATTATAGGTGCCCTTGCAGCGATGGCACCTGCGCGCAGGTAATCGCCATAAGAGAATCCGCCGGGTACCACTACACCATCATACCCTTCCAGTTCATCTTTGTACCATACCAGGTCGGCATCCACACCAATAACTTCGGTGAGCACGTAGTGCACGTCATGGTCGCAGTTGCTACCGCCGAACTGAAGGACTGCGATTTTCATCCTGATTCCTCGATAACAATATCGTAATTATGTATAACAGGATTTGCAAGCAGGCGCATGCACATATCATTCACCCTGGCTCGCGCTTCATCAATGGACGTTGCATCAAGGTCAAGAATGAACCGTTTTTGCATCTGCAGGGATTTGGTGGTAAAACCAAGGTGTTCAAGTGCCTTCTGGACAGTAGTTGCTTCAGGGTCTAACATTCCATTTTTAAGCCCAATGGTAACTTCGGCGTGGTATTGCATTTTATATAAACCTCAGAATCTGACAATGTATTTTAGGAGCAGAACAATAATTACCTTTTCGGTATTACTCACATGTTCTTTGGTGCATATATGCCCAGAGTGCCCAGCACGATTGCCAGTACAATCCGTGCACAGTCCACCAATACCAATCTTGAGTCCCGCAGTTGCGGTTCGGCATTTAACACAGGAACATATCTGTAGAACTGATTGAAAGAATCGGCCAGTTCCCGTGCATAGGTGGCAAGGTGATGGGGTTTCAGGTCCGAGGCCGCCGAGTCAATGACAGCAGAGAACCGTGCAAGGTTTTTTATAAGTTCGATTTCCTGGTCTTCCACCAGCATGGATATGTCGTATTCCATGGCAGCCAGATTTATCCCTGATTCTTCTGCATTTACCATTATACTGCATGCTCTGGCATGACTGTACTGGATGAACGGAGCACCTTGCTTTTCAAAATCCAGCGCCTCCCGCCAGTCAAAGACTGTGGATTTCTCAGGTGATACTTTGACCACATCGTACCTGACTGCGCCTATTCCCACGAAATTTGCCACTTTATGTTTAAAATCATCATCCGTGTCTGGCCTGCGCTTTTCCACTTCTGCCATTGCCTGGATATCTATCTGGTCCAGCAATTCATCGGTACTGATGAACTTACCCTGTCGGGTACTCATGCTGCCCTCGGGCAGCGATACGAATTCGAATATCACAATCTCTGGCTCATTCTCACCCAGTGAGTTCAATACAGCTTTCAACTGACCCGATATCAGTTTATGGTCAGCTCCAAGCACATCTATCATCCTGTCGCATTGCCCGGCTTTCCACAGGTGGTATGCCAGGTCCCTGGTGGTGTACAGGGAAGTGCCGTCACTGCGCTGGATAACCAGTTTTTTCTCAAAACCATAGTCAGTAAGGTTGACCATCAGAGCGCCATCATCAACAACAGCCCTGCCCGTATCCTTAATACGGTCAATAGTTGTGCTCACATCGCTGTTGCGGACATAAGTTGACTCCCAGGCAAAAGAATCATGGTGGACGTTCATGCATTCAAGGGTATGTTTAATGCCTTCCATGGCAAGGTCAACGGCATGTTTGAACCGCTCTGCCACGTCAAGGTCACCATGTTCGATACGCTGCATCAGTTCATCGATTTCGGCTACCTTTTCTGGTTCGTCTTTCAATACCCTGTTCGCTTTGATGTATATGTCAGCGATGGCATGGTCTGATTTCTTTGAAGTATCAAAATCAAAATGTTCCAGCGCCCATGAAACTATGGCTATCTGCCTGCCCATGTCATTAATGTAATACTGGGTCTCGACTTCATACCCTGCCTTTTTAAGAATGCGGGCAAGGATGTCCCCGATAATGGAATTGCGAATATGTCCGACATGCAAGGGGCCATTGGGGTTAGCAGATGTGTGTTCCAGTATGACCTTGCCACGTCCGGTCTGGGCGCCATAATCCGGCCCCAGTGCTCGTATGTCAGACAAGGTGCGGCCCAAAAATGTGGGGTTAACAAAGAAGTTAAGATAAGGCCCGGAGGTCTCGACCCTGTCGATTAGTCCATCTTTGGGCAGTTCAATGGAGCCAGCCAGCATTTCTGCAATGTCCTTTGGGCTTTGCCGGCATACCGGGGCCAGCCTGAACGCTACCGATGAGGCAATATCGGCATGGATTGACTCTTCAAAGCTAAGGTCTGTTATTTCCAGACTGTTTGCTTCCAGGGCAGATGTAAGGGCTTGTGAAACCTGTGATTTGAATTGTAGAAACATAGTCATCAGCGTATTGTTATTTAAGGGGATGTAAATAGATGGCTATCTACATAATTGTTTCTTTGAGATGACCTATTTTTTAGTTCTAACCCATGTTCTCCAGTATCACATCCAAATTCACTATCTACCATGCAAAAATGACACCTACAATTACTACTCAACTGCAGTATCATATCGAGAAAACGGCAAGAACAAAAAAAGAATAATCACCTATCTCGGAAAACTAACTCCCGAAAAAGTACAACAAATACGCAACGTGATGAAGATCAGCCTGTCCACCGACATAATCGTTACAACGGGAGTATATTAAAAAGATGAAAATCTTGCTTGCACGAATCAGTTTTTTATACACATATTGCACATGTTTATTCTGTATGACTGCAAACATGACAGGTCATTTTAATATTTAATTATTTATATTAACACCCCTTCGTTTCCACTCGAAGAAAAACAGTAGCAATAATACTTTCAGTCCACTCTTATTCACAACATTCATATGATAGTTTGACTTAACCTAAGATTTAGAAATGCCAGACAATTCATCAGAAATTACATGGGAAGAATTCATAAAACGTTATTATTTTGAGCAGCTGCTTTCTTTGGCAGGAGAGTATCCTGAGCGTAAAAGCCTGATTATCGAATATCCTGATATAGAAAAATATAGTATTGAACTCGCTAGTGAATTACTTGAAACCCCTGATAATGTGCTACAGCATGCCAACATGGCGCTGAACAATATTGATTTGCCTATGGATGTGACACTGGATGATACCCATATCAGAATCGTCAATCTTCCTACAGATGTTGAGATAAGGCAGCTTAGAAGCGATAATATTTCAAAATTAATAAGCGTTACTGGTATTATCAGGAAAGCCACTGAGGTAAGACCAAAACTTATCACTGCAGCTTTTGAATGCCAGAAATGCGGGCATATTACTGAATTACCCCAGAGTAGTACTAAGTTTTCGACACCTTTTGATTGTGACAATGAACAGTGTGGCAGGCAGGGTCCCTTTAGGCTGCTTGTCAAAGAGTCCACGTTTGTTGATGCCCAGAAACTCAGGATACAGGAATCTCCTGAAGACCTTAGAGGCGGTGAACAGCCCCAGACCCTGGATGTTGATGTTGAAGATGATCTTGTAGGTCAGGTGGCTCCAGGTGACCGGGTGACTATATCAGGCGTACTGAGAAGCTATCAGAGGGAGAAAGGCAATGTGAAAAGTACCTTTTTTGACCTTGTACTGGATGGTCTGTCCATTGAACGGGAAGACCACGAGTTTGATGAGATAAATATTACAATGGAAGATGAAAAGGAGATCTGGGAACTGGGGAGTTCTCCTGATGTTTATGACAAAATAATCGGGTCAATTGCTCCAAGCATTTTCGGGTATGATGAGATTAAGGAAGCTATGGCACTACAATTGTTCAGCGGTGTGCCTAAACACCTGCCGGATGGGACCAGAATAAGAGGGGATATACACATGCTGCTGGTGGGTGACCCAGGTATTGCCAAGTCACAGTTGTTGCGTTATGCTATTAAATTATCACCTCGTGGCATCTACACATCAGGTAAGGGTACCACGTCTGCCGGTCTTACTGCTACTGCAGTCAAGGATGAGTTCGGTGACGGACGTTGGACGCTTGAAGCGGGTGCCCTTGTACTGGCTGACAAGGGAATGGCTGCCGTGGATGAGATGGACAAGATGGCAAAGGAAGACAGGAGTGCCCTGCACGAGGCCATGGAACAGCAGACCATAAGTAT
>JAGLRT010000128.1 GCA_023136155.1 Methanosarcinales archaeon | reverse complement strand
TGCTGGGTGCGGCGAATCCAAAATTTGGTCGATTTGACCGATATGAGGGGATTGCTCAACAGATTAACCTGCCCCCAGCCCTTATATCCAGATTTGACCTTATATTCATACTGACAGATGAAACAAACACGCAGCGTGATACAAATATTGCTGAACATATTTTGAGGGGGCACTATGCCGGTGAGATTGATGCCCAGTACCATAACGTAAAGTCTTCCAAAATCACGTTGGAGGAGATAGAAACTGCTATGGAGGTAATCCAACCATCCATTAAACCCGAGATGTTGCGCAAATACATTGCATATTCGAAGCGCCACGTATTCCCTGTGCTGGAAGACGATTCCCGACAAATGATTATTGATTTTTACCTTAATCTCAGGAGTCAGGGAGGCGACACCAATTCACCAATTCCTGTAACAGCAAGACAGCTTGAGGCCCTGGTGCGCCTGGCAGAGGCTTCAGCCAAAATGAGGCTCAGTAATACCGTAACAACCACCGACGTTAACCGTATTATCAGGATTGTTACTGAAAGTCTTAAACAGGTTATGACAGACCCCGAAACCGGAAAACTGGATTCCGATATGATCAACACAGGCATGGCAAAAAGCCAGCGTGATAAAGCCAAACTTAT
Organism: Methanosarcinales archaeon; assembly: GCA_023136155.1. GTDB lineage: Archaea > Halobacteriota > Methanosarcinia > Methanosarcinales > Methanocomedenaceae > Methanocomedens_B. The sequence continues at coordinate 4,530 of JAGLRT010000128.1, read as the reverse complement.
CCGGGATATTATTCGTGAAGTGCAGCAGGACCATGATGGAAAGGCACCGAAAAGCGAAGTGATACAGCGTGCAGTGGAAGCGGGAATGGATGAGGATAAGGCCGAAGATTTCATCAAAAGATTGAAGCGTGAAGGTTCTATTTTTGAACCCAGTAATGGATTTTTGAAAACTACATGAATACCATTAACTTTAATTATCCGTGAGAAGTGCATAGACTATGTACATCAAGATATACGAAACCGAAGTATCTATACTGGTGACTGTATGCGACAGGGAACTCATCGGCAAGACCCTGAGAAATAATGGCATGAAATTGGAAATCGACGAAGAATTTTATAAGGGTGAACTGGCAGATAATGCACAGGTACAGACAGCACTGCTGGAAGCTACTACTGCAAATATTGTGGGTGAACGTAGTGTTGATAATGCCATGAAATGTGGGACTATAGATCAATCTTGTATAATTTACATAGGTGGTGTACCTCACGCCCAGATGTTTGGTGTGTAAAACTGGCATTAAGGGTGGCATTTGGAAAAAAATATATTTAAGAACCCAGATTACTTGATAATTTCCACAGGAGAAATCCACTATGACAGAGATAGAAATCCAGGCAGAATATAACCCTGTATCAATATTGAGCGATGCAGAATTGCATTCTGTCGTTATTAAAAAACACAAGATGTTCTTGCATGATTTTACTGAAGAACTGGATAGTTTAGATAGTACAGTAAACAGTAAAAGGACAGAATACCAGCATTTAAATAATGAACTGGAAGCACTTGAGACAAGAATTGTTGTACTTAGAGAAAAACGTCATCAATTATATCATCAGGCTAAAAAGTTGCGTGAAAAACTGTTTGAGAACATTGACAAGGGTGAACACTTCCTGCATCTAGATAACGAAATTAATGATACGGATAATAGGTTGCAGAATGCTAATTTGTCTTCTATGGAAGAATTAGATTGCATCAACAAAGTAGGGGAATTGGTAAAAGAAATGGTTCAAGGCTTACCTGAAATTAATGATGTCCAACGAGTAGGCATGGCATCCATTCTTGATATTTTAAAAACTGCTGAGTCAGCGCGAAAAGAACTTGATGGTATGGTGGATGCTCCCGCTACGCATAAATCAGAATCAATTTCAATTAAAGGAGAATTCGAAAAAATGGAATCTCGGCAACGATGGCTTAAACGCAGGATTGAACTTCATACGGATGCTCTGGAGTACTGGGAAAAGGCAATGGCAGGAGGAGAGTAGTAATGAATGATGATGTATCTGCCATGTCTGAAGGAGAATTGAAGAACAAGATCAATGTGCTCAGACAGCAGATGGAACACAAGGAAAGGGATATAAAGGATCTTTACCAGGAGATGAACCTGCATAACAAGGGGGCAAAAGAACTTAGGGCAAAGCGTGATGAGCTTAACAAACAGGTTAGAGAACTAAAGGAGCCAGCCACTGAATTACGGGCCAAGCGTGATGAGGTCAATAAGAAAATAGCAGAACTGAAAAAGCAAAGAGAAGATGTCAGGAGTAACAGTGATGGTTATAGCGACAAGATTGGTGAATTGAAGACGATTCGCGATGACTTAAACAAAGTAGCAAAGGGCAGGCTTGAATCCCTGACAGAAGCGTACCGGACCGAGCTGGAAAAGTTCTCCTCAGCAGATATGCCATTGGATTATGAGCAGTCTTTGATGAAGAGATTGAGTGAACTGAGAGAGCGACTTGAAGCCATACGGGAAGCAAACACGATCCATAATGAGATGGGGGGCATATACGGAAAAGTGAGCAAATTCTATAAAGAGATTGATACATTCAATGCTTTAATACATGATCTGGCCAGTGAGTCCCAGTCATATCACGAAGATATGCTGGATACTTATAATAAAATGGACGAGATCAGGAAAAAGTCAGATGACTTTCACCAGCGTTTACTTGAAATATACGATTTCACTAACCCCATTAAAGAGAAAATTGATGCCGTGAAAAATTCAGTTTCAAAAACTCGGGATGAACTTGATGTATTCCTGGACCAAATGAAAGAAATACAGTTAGTCAAGGACCAGAAAAAGCAGGAAGAAAAACGGGTGGATGCTAAAGATAAATTCCAGAAAAAGGGTAGACTCAGTTTGGAAGACCTGAGATTACTTATGGAAAATGACGAGATAAAATTTGAAAACAAAATAGATTGATTTGTCAAGTGAAATTGGGATGTTCAGGTAATATCCCAAACATACATTTTATATTGAATTATCAGGCTTCATTCTCTTCTTTGCCCAGTACCTTTTGGACCGAATCGGTCATGATGCTTATAACTTCATCTACTCGTTTCATGTTCGACTGGTCATATTCTACCTTTTCACCGATAGCTTTCTTAACCTGAGATTGTCGAAAATGCATTATTTATCCAAATATTGGTATCACCCATACCGCACCCTCAACCCATCCTCACCCCAATCAAACACCGGGCCCTGTCGCTCAACACCCTCCATCCGCTCTCGCAGCGCATGTGCCACTATCGGCAGCGCAATAGTAGCATCAACAAACACTTGCACCTTCCTCGCACCCCCGGCAACCTTACCCCAGGACACAGCCTCATCAAAGGTACACCCGGACAGCCCGCCCCAGTGGGGTGAATCTGTTGTATATTGGATGGCATAATCATGCCCTTCCACATCGCAGCCCATCAGGGATGCGATAACTTCGGTCTGCTGGATAAAGTTCTTGGGCACCCCGCCGCCCACATACACCACGCCCGTCTTTTTGGACTGCTCCACGATCTGCGTAATCTCATCCGCATCCTTAATCTGGTCCACCATCACCTCATGCCCCTGCCGGCGGGCATACACCAACCCGATACCGATGGACGAATCGGTCAGCGCGGGTATGAATATGGGCACATCATGCTCATAGGCACTCACAATAATGGAATCACTCCGCCCGCCCATCTCCTTCACCCGCTCACCCAGCAGCGAGATAAACTCCCTGGATGAATAACTCCTGCCATTGTCAAGGGACGCCCCGAAATCACCAATCAGCCGATCCGCTTCCCTGAACTCCTCTTCAACCGCGAACACGTCGTGTATCCTGTCAATACCGTGCTTGAACAGGTTCTCATCGTTAGCCAGGTGAGTGCCTACATAGTGCTTCCGGTCCAGGCTCTCATGGATGTCATGGAAAATATTGGCACCAGTGGACACCAGGCAGTCAATCAGCCTGTGCCTGATAAGGTAGGTGATGATACCCCTCATGCCCGCTGGCACCATAGCCCCGGACAGCCCCATCATGATAGTGACACCCTCCTCTTGCAGCATCTGGACCCATGCCTCCACTGACTCGCCCAATTTGCGGCCCTGGAATCCGGTCTCGGTCATGGCACGGGTTATCTCACTGATGGTCCTGTCACTCACATCCATGGGCATCGTAGGATGGTTGGTAAAATGCTCTTTATTCATGGAAACCACACCTAAAAATCAAGATACGTATAGTCGTTAATCTCTTTCTTCATATTGTTCAGGATGCTCTTCGCGGTTTGTGGATTCAGCCCCTCCTCATCCACTGCCCTGTTTATGGATGATTCGATACTCTTCACCAGGCCCGGTCTGTTGAAATGTACCATTTTCAGCACAGAACTCACATTATCCCCTTTAATGACCTTCTTGATATCCCATTCATCCTCATCTTTAGCCACCACATGAACCTCATGCACAGCCCCGAACAGGTTATGCAAATCACCAATAGCATCCTGGTATGCTCCAAGGAGAAGTACAGCCACATAATAGGGCTGCCTGTCCAGTGAATGCAACTCCAGCATTTCCTTCACATCCATTACATCTGTGAACCGGTCAATCTCACCGTCAGAATCACAGGTCATATCCAGTATAGTACCCACACATTCAGGCTGCTTGTTCAATTTCTGGATTGGCACGATCGGGAACAACTGCCCAATAGCCCAGAAATCAGGCATGGACTGGAACAGCGAGAAATTACCTATGTATTTTTTTGACATTAATTTACGTACATAATCGAACTCTTCCGATTCGTTCCCGGTCTGCCTGATAAAACGGTGTATCTTTTGGCAAATCTTATAGAATAGCGCTTCACCCTTGGCCTTCTCTGCCAGGTCCAGCTGGCCCAGGTTGAACATGTTGATAAGTTCTTCCTTATACTCCAAACTGTCGTGGAAATATTCGCGGTAGTTCTTAACCGTAATCTCTTTAAAACAGCTCTGGAATTTCTGGATGATATTAGAATCGTCCTCATTGACATCAAAATCCACATTATGTATTATGGATTTTTCATACGCCAGATTGGTAACAAGCATAGAATGATATACAGCCACTGCCCTCCCGGTCTCAGATACAATGGTCGGGTGTTCAATTCCTTCCTCGTCACAAATCTCCTTTAATGTAAATACCACATTGTTGGCATATTCCTGCATGGCATAATTGGCACTGGCATCGGACGAGGTCTTGCTGCCGTCATAATCAATACCCAGGCCCCCGCCAATATTGAAGTATTCCA
>JAGLRT010000127.1 GCA_023136155.1 Methanosarcinales archaeon | reverse complement strand
AGGTTCTGTACAGTTCCTTTTATGTCCAATGCATTAGCTGTGGTCACGACTTTTGCTCTGTATCCAGCTTGTTGTACTTTACCTGTAATATGAAGAATCACTCTTTTCATCAACAGTGTATTCATTTTAAATTATTATAAAGGTTTTGGGTATTACTTTCAAAAAGTAGGTTAATAAAATTTGTATAAATCATTGTTTATATTTTCTGCCACAGGGAGACAGAGGACGCAGAGAAAAATAGCAACCCTATGCGATCCTCCCCGTCCTCTGCAGTTAATCTTTTTTGTCATGACCCATTGATCCGGAATAAATTAAAAAGTCTCAACATCATTCGATTTAAAAATGGGTGTTGTTGCCTTCTTCTTCATTTTGATTATTATCTCATCGCCAACCACATCTTCATTACATCTGCTGTTGATGAAATCAGAAAAGACAGTATTTGGAGATCATTCCTCAAATCTCTTCAACTCCTTGGCAAGTAACCTATAGAGTGTATTGGCCACAATGGTCAGAACAATATCAAAATGGCTGTGACCGTTAAAATTGAACCGGATGGTCCTCTCCCCGCCAGTCTTCCTGCACTCCAGAGCCATAAATAGCACACTTGATACTATGCATGGGACGCTTCCGTTGCAGGTACACTGAATTTAAGAGTAATACTGATTTTTGGAATTGCATCACAGGTGAAAAGTTGTTAAGTGAGATTTTATATCGGTCGGATTTTTTTTTGAAATGTCGATAAGTATTTAAGTGTTAATTGGTATAAATGGATTAATTGATATATGGTTATGGTGGTAACTGGTATACTGATTAAAGGATGCTGGGAATTATGAGCATTGTATCTCAAATTATGTTTGCAGGGGTTACTTTATATTCAATTACGGCTGCAATTAGCGGATGTAAATGTAAAGAACAAGAGGAAAGTATAGATGAATATCTTACTCCATCTTTAACTCCATTTCAAACTGATTCTACAGTTGCGTCTGCACCCAAACAACTATTTTTGCATCCGAATTCCAGTGAAACCTTCCAATTCCGGGATCATAATACAGTAGCGACTTCTTACTTATCCCGATCTCCATATCTGTTCGAGGTTACTACGGGTGGGGACACAGAAGCCATAGAGATAAAACGCAGCACCAAATGCCCGGAAAATCACTACGGTTATTATGCCACGAGAGATGACATCAATTATTCGATAAAGCCTGTTGTCTGGAGATATAGTAAAGCGGGTGATAAAATCTGGTCTTTCGGGACCTGGAATAGCAGTGAATTATATTTTGAAGTTCATATTAGAAAAATTATTAAATCGGTTCGGTGAAATTATGAGGAAAATATTGATTAGTTTGTTTCTGCTTAGTTTGATTTTGATGATGAATATTGTTACTGCGGTTCCCAGCGGGAATTACTATAAACAGATAACAATCAACCATACTTATGTCAACGGCTCGCAGACCGATTTTCCGCTGATGATTAATATTACCGGAGATTCTGAATTGTCTTCAAAAGCTCAACCAAGTGGTGATGATATTGTTTTTTTTGCGTACGATAATATAACAAAGCTTGATCACGAAATTGAATTGTATAATTCAACAGCAAAGCAACTTGTGGCATGGGTTAAAATTCCTTTACTAAATGATACTACTGATACTGTTATCAATATGTACTATAACAATTCAACTGCTATTAATACTGAAAATTCAAGTGGTGTTTGGGGTGAGAATGCATTAGGTATATGGTTGATGAATGATGGAGCAGGGGATACTGTAAATGATTCAAGCGGCAATGGTAATAATGGTACCATTAATGGTACTGATTGGGTAGCTGATGGGTTGTATTTCTACGAGAGTGATTATGTAGAAGTAAGCGGATTTTCACCTGACATGGTTGAAACAAAAGCATATACGATTGCTTATGGATTGAATACTACACAATCCACTGTTACATGGAACGCTCGTCATGTATGGATATATGACGGAAACGATGGATTTGGTGTTGCGCCAAATGAATCTGAAAAAATATTTATCTATACGGGTGGCGGCAATACTTTAGTTGATTCTGCTATAGAAACCCCTATTAATGATGGACAATCCCATGAAATTGTTGCAGTTTTTGATCAGGTCAATGACATTGTTAATATATATGTAGATGGTATATTGGATTATCAGGTAACTTCCTACACAGACAATTCAGACACAACGGATGCAAAAGTGTACATTGGATGCGACAATAATTATATAGGTAATTATAATGGGACATTTGAATATGTTCACATATACGACCGCGCCCTCTCCGCAGCCGAGATCGTCACTCGATACAATAATACCAATTCACCTTCAACGTTTTCAACAGTAGGGGAGGAAGTGTCTGCAGGTACCA
>JAGLRT010000126.1 GCA_023136155.1 Methanosarcinales archaeon | reverse complement strand
GTTTTATTGCAGGAGGTTTTGGGTGATCTCAATGGAAGATTGGATAACAATAAGAAACCTAAAGAAGCGAAAAATATAATGTTTGGTGTGAGACATGTGGAAAGTGAGTACAACCAAACAAGGGTGATCATAAGCCCGAATGCTGCACACCATTCCATGAATTTAGTTGCAGCGGATCCGGCTTTTGTTTCAATAAAGTCAAATTCAAACACCTGTGGCAGCCGCCACCTCCGATTTTATCTTAATAGTTATACATCACAGCTCTGCTGTGGGGAGCTTCATTTAAAATTTCCTATTCCAGAGATACCGCCAACAACTTCAACCAGTTCAAAATCCATCTCGTCCGGAATATCTGTCTTGAAAATATAAACATTGAACTTTGCCTTGCGGGCATCGGCAATAGCAAGCTGTTGATCGTTATTCAGATCAGATTGTATCGACTTGACCATGCATAGAGACACGTTTGTATTTGTCTTTAACAGAAAGTCGAACTGCCCGGACCATGTCTGCAAAAGGTTGTTCAATTCACCTAACTTATTCCAGGTGGTGGTCATATGAATATTCTTTTCAGCAGAATTCGCTACATACCAGTCTTTGCTCATTTCAGAATATTGTTTGTATGCTTCGTTCACATTTTCCAGTGATTCAGCAATCTTTTTGCCAGATAGTGCCAGGTCAGTGAATCTCCAGCCCTGTTCAGTAAAAAATCGACGGGCAAGTATGTGCCCGACATCTTTGATATCTTCTGCTAATAATTGCATTTTATGTACTTAGCTCCTTTTTATGGATTCAATTAAAGCTATCTCTTTACGACCACCGATATATATGGGTGTACGGTCTGAAACTGCAACAGGTTTTACATCAAGCAGGTTGATATTTCCATTGGAAACAGCTCCCCCCGCTTCTGTCACTAATTTACCTAATGGCGTACCTTCAAATAGCAGTCTTAACTTCCCGTTTTCCTTGCCCTCGAATGCCGGATAGGAGAACATGCCGCCTTTGTGCAATATCTGGTGCACGTCTGCTACAAATGAACCTGAGAATCTCAGCTTGTATCCTTCGGATTCCAGTTGTTCTATGAACTGTTTATGGTAGGGCAGGTAGTCCTTACGCAGGGCTCCGGGCGCATATATCTTACCTTCAGGGATAGTCAGGTTCTCTTGCATCAGCGTGAAGTTACCATCTTCGCCCATGACAAACTCATGTACACCACTGCCCGTGGTATAAGTCAGCGTGGTAAGGGGTCCGTACAGGATATACAGGGCGCCCAGCATGGTATTACCCAGTTCAAGAACATGGCCGGGATAGATACCCACGATGGTTCCCACAGACAGGTTCACGTCTATGAGTGATGAACCATCCAGGGGGTCAATAGTTACTCCAAAAGGGTTTACGGCATCCTTTACTTCAATGATATCGGGCTGCTCTTCTGTAGCAATCCAGCTGACCAGTTTTGATTCCTTGAGCGCGGCTATCAATATCTCATCAGCCCTCTTGTCAAGGGCCATCTGGGTCTCGCCGTACACATTCTTGGTATCAGCTGCGCCCTGTGCGCTCAGGAAACCTGCTTTAATGTCTGTAGCCTGTTTGCTAAACAGCATGATTAGCTGCGCCAGATTCTCATTCGTTCCTTTTGTCTTTAAAAAATCTTCAAGTTTCATATTCTCTAATCCTCCCTCCTCCAATATTTCATCCTGTATGCTAAATGATTGATAGATTGTAGGGTATTATTGATAATAGACATTTCGGAAAGTCAAACGTTGCGCCGGCACACCCAACCGCAGCAGAGCTGCGAGG
>JAGLRT010000125.1 GCA_023136155.1 Methanosarcinales archaeon | reverse complement strand
ATTTAAAATCCAAAAGTTTCATTTGTTTGCAACCATTGAAACCTGATGAAAGATTACTATATAATTGCGGATATATTAAATCACATCCGCAATTTTCATATACCTTAATGAAATCTTGCATGCTGTGATATTTGATGATTTAGGTTCTGACGCGCTGCCCATGAGATTTACAGCAGCAGCTATTCTGATGGGAATAATAATCGCAATATCAGCAACGGCCCTGGCAGATTTTTCAAAGGATACAAACATATCACAATTTTCCGGTGAACTGTCTTCACTCGAGGCCAGGGCGTCAGTCATATACCAGCAGGGCGGTGCCAGTGCTGTATCAGATGCTTCGGATAACACCGGTACCAAAGAAATTGTTACGTTGACCGTGCCGAATGGGGTTGAGTACGTAGTCTTCGGGGCCATGCCGCCGCAGGCTGGGGGGTTGCCTGTCAGTGCCAGTCCCCACGAGAGTAATATCATCTACTACAAAACCTACCAGGGCATCACCCAAACCCAGCCGTCAAAAGCGAAATATGCTGCCCTGCCCCGACTGGATGAACCCATAGTCCTGATGCCCGGCTCCTATGAACTGACCCTGGAATTGGTAAAAGACAGCGGTGGAACGTATGTTACATTATATTAAGGACGGTACACAGCTATGGGATTAAAGGATGATGAAATGGCATGGGCTGATTACCTCATCACCAGGGCAGGACTTCTGGTGTTCACTTCCATACTGCTGCTGGCTGCTTTTAAGGTGCCACCCTTATTCATACTGCAGGATGCGGCAGGGGAAATGGATGCAGACCTGTCATCCATGACGTCGTTCATGGAGGTGGTTGCAGGTAGTTCCCTGCAGGGTGCCCGGTATTATCATTTCGACAATCCTGGTGAAGTTACTATAAGTATGACTGCAAGGTTTGTAGCTGCAGAATATGGAGTAGGGATTGGTGGTGTGACCAGAGCCCGGGCATTGATGACAACCGTATATCCTGCTAACAGTTTATGGGTAGATAGACCAGGGATGATGGAGGAGATAGCCAACAGATGCGAGGGGAGGACCGGTATTGGGGATGACCTGTTGCTGGATTCGGATATGGCGTCTGTAAAAGGGATGTTGGGGGAAGTAGAGGCTGAACTGGCACAGGAACCGTTCGTACCAGATACCAGACAGATGTTGGTAGTGGAAAAAGTGATATTGTATTACGAGGGGACTGATGGGATTGAAAGGAGGGGGATTACTATTGTTCACCAGTGATGACAGGGGTATTGTTGAGCCTAATTCGGATATGGTGGCCATGGCGCTATCGGTCATAGGATTTATTATATTCATCAGCCTGGTGGCCAATACTTATCATGTGTACCAGGAGAAGACATATATTGCACAGCATTATGATGATGCGGCCAGCCTGGCAGGACTGCTGAGAAACGAGCCTCTGCTAACGGCTCCTGACCGGCCCGACCTTATAGATGCTGCCAGGATAGAATCCCTGACACCTGGAGACATTAAGGGACTGAAGGACAGGTATGGGACAAGCTATGGTTTTTCATTCAAGGTCGAGGTGTCGCCAAGTTACAGCAAGGTGGTGGGGACGGCTGAAGAGTTAGGTGTATCGGCATCGGTACCCGTGACTATCAGACTGAACGAGGTTGATGAACTGCCCGGTACATTGACTGTCAAAATATGGGAGAGTTAGTAATGGCAAATATTGTCCGTGATACAAAGGGTTTTTCCAGTTCTATCGATGCTTTGTTGTTCCTGGTGCTGGTGTCGGTCAGTGCTGTGCTGCTGGCCCCGGTCATGGTGGGGGGCACCCAGTTATCAGCGTTGCACGATATTAATGTGGCTGAACATAATTCACAAGTGATGCTGTCCCTGCAAAACGGCAGGGTGGATGATTTTTCATATGCCGTGGGTGGTACACAGATGGACTATCTGGTGAATGAGACCCTTGGTCCTGCTGCTGTGGATTCAGGCATCTACCAGACTGGTAAGGAACTGGTGTCAGGGCGGGAATTGAAGTACAAGACATTTGCTGACCTTGCCAGCGAATCGGTGGCGTCCCAGTTCACTCTATATCATGACGATAGGACTATCAGGCTGAACATGTTGACTGATGAGTACAGGGCTAATATAGATGCACAGATGCAGGATTACCTTGACGGGCAGATCGGAGATAGGTATTACTATAATGTCTCTGTGGTGTGGCGGCCGTTTCGGGATGTGCCTATTGGCGGTGAGAGTCGTATGGGACCGCCGGTGCCAGATACGGCCTTTGTGGAGAGTGCATGGATTACCATACCGTATCAAACCGAATTTACCAGATACTATGTGGAGGAACTTATTGCCGGTGAACTGAATGCGATTGGTCTTGACCTGGAAAAAGCCAATGAGGTGCCAAGGGAGCAGACTGAAGAGGTGATGACCGGGCATATCAACAATGCGATAAACCGTACTGTGGACGAGGTGGTAGCAATTATTGTGGAGATGACCATCGAGCAGACCGTTGAAAGGGCGCAGACTGCAATCAACCAGCAGATTGATAATGTGGTGCCGGGGAATAATTCGGGCATTAGTGATATTATACTGGATGAGATACTGGCTGAATTGAAAAGTGACCCTGCATTTATTGAAGATGCCAGCTTGGCGTTCAGCGAGCAGATAACTGTGTATCTGCAGGTTGTGGCCAGGGAGGAAGTGCATCGGGTGAGTGCGGATGAGGTGGATGCGTTGGTTTCGGATATCACTGACCAGTATGTAAGCAATGCTGCAACCATTGAGGAGGCTAAGGATGAGGTGCTGGAATATGTATTTTCAAGGATTAATATCAGTAGGGCAAGGATGACACTGGCGTTGTGGGACCGAAACTGATGATTGTTGACACAGGAGACTATAATGGATGTAAACCATGTTCACGGCTGAGCTGTGCCTTACTTTTACTATTTTCACATTCATGTAAGATTTTCAATTATAAATCTCGTGTATATGTTTGTCTTATTTTCATATGTACACCCAAAAAGTTTTTATTGCCTAACCAAATGTCCTTATTTTGGGTTCACTCCATAATTGATGCCTATTTATATAATACAAGCCGAATCATGACGCTATGATTTTTATGAATCAAACATTCAGCCATATCATGGCATGGGAAGAAGAACATCGCAGAGGCATCTGGAAAGGACCGTACTCACTGGATTATTTTCATCAGTATGCACCACCTTCAGGTACTATACTGGATATCGGTTGCGGTATTGGTAGATATGCCATACCTCTCGTAATGCAAGGATATAATGTGTTGGGTATAGATGTCTCATTGGTTGCCCTAGGTGAACTGGATGTGGCGAAACGGCGCCGGAACATTAAGATGGATCTGGTAGCAGCTGATACATGCAATCTGCCTTTTCAGGATAATATATTCAAGGGTATGGTTTGTTTTGGTGTTTTACAACATTTACTTGAAGTTGAGCGCAGAGTCGTAATGGATGAATTCAATAGGATTCTGGTACCAGGTGGCATACTTATAATGGAGGTGCTGGGTAGGGAGGATATGCGAATAGGCGGATATGAAGTAGAACCCTTTACGTACAGGCGGGACACGGGTTCAGTTTATCATTATTTCAACATTTCCGAGTTATTCGGGTTACTCAAGGACTTTGATGTGTTGAATGTAAAAGAAGAAAAGATCATTAAAAACCTGGGTGGGTCAAAACGCCTGAGACATACAATATATGCGGCTGCAAAGGTGACAGAAAGAGATAAATAATTTGCGACTGGATATTAATTAAACAATATCTATATACATAGTACAAATAAAAACGAATGGATTTTGACGATGAAGCATATAACCATTATTTTATTGGCAGCACTAATAGCAACATCACTAATTTCCTTTGGTCCTGCAAGTGCTGATTCGCCCAGGTATCTTCACATAACTGAGATAACCATGGAACCACAGGGTCCACATGCTTCTTTTACTGTCAAGTATGAACTGGATTTAATTGCCCAAATATATGTCCTTTTCCTGGGTAGCGGAAACATTCAACCTGCCATTAACGACATGTTCTATGATTTTGATGATATAAAGATAATCAGCATTAAAGAAAATCATGCCCGGATATTGGCGTACAATGTAGGATATCAGGACAATGATATTAGTGGTGTTTATTTCTATGATTCCCATATGCTAGGTGCCACTGTGGATACTTTTATCGTGTTCCCTGAAAGTGAAAATCCAGAACAGTTGTATAACGTCAAATCAACACCAAACGTTTTTATGAGGCAGGATAAATAGACTAAACTCAGTACTTCGCTAATTTT
>JAGLRT010000124.1 GCA_023136155.1 Methanosarcinales archaeon | reverse complement strand
AAATTAGCGAAGTACTGAAGTTAGCAGAAAAATCTAAAACGCTAAAAATGAGTGAATTAAATACTCTTGAAATATTTACCAATTTATTTGTAGTGGATACGCCTAAGCATGTTTTCGATTTCAAAAAGGAATCAGTTACCCTTAGATTTGAAGTGGATACGATAATTCGAATTTACGCACTAAAAAATCCTTGAACTTGGAATCTAATAGCGATTAATTGCCCACAAAAAAAGCCAGGACAACCATCAATTCCTAATAACAGTCTTCCCAAGGAACCTATCCCCAGTTCCAGCATCGCCGAACACATCCTCTCGCTGCCCCTTCTTATTGATGAAAAGTCCAATCAGTACCAGCAGCATTCCCAATTCTGCATGTTGTTTTACCACCATTACACCCAAAAGCGCCAATGTCATAGCAGCCATCCCTTTCATTGCCCCCCGTCTGTATGATTCCAGTTTGGTACGCCTGAAAATACGAATATCCCTCAGGGTCAAAAACGCCACAACCCCAAAAGCTGCTATTGAAATCGCAAAATACATCACTTAACCTCTATCATCTATCTCTTATGCTGCAGGTATTCCTTCAAAATAGAAGGGAATGACTTAGCTTCAACAAAACGCAGTCCCAGTTGTTCTGCCCATTTCTGCACTCCCATGTCAGATGCCACCACTGCAGCGTCAAGTTCTTTTGCCAGTAGAAGCACGTCGATATCAGGTCCACTGTCCAAAATGCCGTACCTCAGGGCCGTGCGGTATTTATCCCTGAACTTCCCCACAATATTGCCGATGATATCACGCTCAATCTCCAACTCTATCTTCTTTTTGTCCTTGGCCTCAGAAGTAGTGAAAAGGCATTCAGTGGCCGCTTCCCAGATGGCATTCTCTGCTACGTTCATTCCCTTGTTGATACGGGTGCGCATATAGTCAACGTATTCATAGAATATCTTGGAGGGTATCTTCACCTCATATCGGTCAGGTGTCTTTTTCACAAGCCAGGTATCTATCTTAGCAATAACTTCGTCATCACATCCGTTATTTTTGGCAAAATCCTTCAGTTCATTGTAGACCGAAGGAAAGGGCACGTAACAACTAATATCAAAAGATAGACGGGCATCAGCAATAGTATCAAGGATACCGCTAATCCCTTCACAAAGGTTTTTGTAACCTCCCACTTCTCTGGTAGTGGTATCTGTCAATGCACTGGTATCAAGCACAAACCGCTGGCGTAACATAATAATACAACACTCAATATTACTCAACAATATATTGAAAGTTGTAGATACAAAAACCTTGCTATACAGTTATACTGCCATACTAACATGAATATCAGTACAATGCTTCCCGCCGGTCAGAAAAACACGTAATCTCATTCCGTATCTGTGCTTTTTCCCTCATATCCACGTCAGCAGAGATGACATTTTCAGTGGAACCCGCATCTGCAAGTACCCTGCCCCAGCCATCCACCACCACTGACCCTCCTCCGAATTTATTGTATGGGTCTGCACCCACACGATTACAGGCCGCATGAGGTATCTGGTTCTCAATTGCCCTGGCCCGTACCAACACATCCCAGTGTTCCTGGCGCATTGATGGGAACTGGGCGACAGTTACCAGTATATCTGCTCCATCAAGTGCCAGTTTTCGTGCCATCTCAGGGAACCTTATATCATAACATATCATGAAGCCGAGTGAGCCTTGTGATGTCCTGATGGGAGCAATGCGCTCGCCGGCAGTGAAATATTCCTTTTCTGTGCCAAAGGGGTGAACCTTTTTGTATGTACCTGCAACCTCACCATTATCCAGTACAAATCCCAGGTTGTAGAACCGTCCGCCCGGCGCAGATGTTATGATGGAGCCTATAATGATATTTTTGTACTCTTTTGAAACCTGCTTTAACCTATCTATAGTAGGGTACGGCTCGGATTCAGCCACCTTATCTATACGGTCATAACAAAAACCAGTGGAAAAAACCTCGGGCAGGACTACCATATCCGCACCATCCCGGGCCGCATATTCCAGGGCACGGTGAAGGTTCTGCTGTTTGTGGCAATGTGCCACATCCATTTGCACAAGCGATACGTTCATAATCAATCACTTTATGGTGTAAACTACATAAATATGACATTCAATATACTGAATCACCGGTAATTATGTTCCATCAACAATACAATACAGTCGTAATCGACAAAAATGGACAACAGCAGTCCAGTTTTACAGCAGCAATTGAGGAAACCTTTGATCTGTATGTGAACAATGCGCGCATAGCATCAATCCTGGCTTCTCCTGCACAACTGGAACAGCTTGCCGTGGGCTATCTTGTGTGCGAGGGGATTGTCAGAGCTCCCTCAGACATAACGGGCGTAAATATTGATAACCAAAACAGGATATTTTCCACCATCATCGGGAATGCGGATTTCGACCTGTGGTTTGAGATACGTTCATCTGGATGTATAGGTGTGAACTGGGAGCACAATGAGGTTTTGGAAGTGGAGTCCGGCATGCATTTTTCACCAGAGGTGATCCGTAGCTCGTTGCACCATATTGAATCTGATATACATCGCAGTACCAGGGGAACACATGCGGCGTGCCTCATAGACCGGGATGGAGGTTGCGTTGCCAGGGCTGTGGACGTAGGACGCCACAATGCTATTGATAAGGCCATCGGGCAGGCCCTGATGGACGGGGTTATGCCTGGTGAACATTTTATTCTTTCCACAGGCCGACAGCCCGGGGGGATGGTACTAAAGGCCGCGCGGGCAGGTATTCCCATGGTCGTTACCAAGACCGCACCTTTGAATAGTGGCATAGAGGCTGCAAGGCGCACCGGCATTTGCCTGGTTGGATTTGCTACTATTGATGGTATGACAGTATTTGCCAATGACTGGCGTTTGGATGAGTAAGCCTTATCATACTGATTATTTGCCGGCGCAACGTTTGACTAAGTCGATTCAATGTCCCCTTCTTCTGCAAAATAAAGATTATTGGTTTGCCAGCGTTTGAGCCTGCAATAAGCCCAGGGGCTATAAAGGCCAAGTGTTATAATTGACAAAATGAATATTAATAACCATGTTCCAAATATTCCCATCCCTGTTCCTTTAAACACTAATTGTTTACCATCGATAAATGTATTCTTGGCAATCCAATTTTGTTGAGCAACATAAGCCCAAGGAAAAAGAATCCCTAAACTAATTACCATCAGTACTCCAGTCCATATACTTAACCACAGATAACTCAATCCCTGTCCTTTAAATTCAAATTTTCCATTTGCCATTTCTTCATCCTCCGTTTTTATTTACATTTCAATATATTTTTTAAAAAGTAGTAGGTTGTTCATCATTAATATATATATAAGTTATGTTTATTGCATTGACCATGGCTTGTCCTCCAGCACTTTAACCTGCTGCCTTCCCTCACTGCATTGGGTAATGTGGAAATTGCAATGAGGTTTGCCAGGGTGCACAAGAAAGAGCGGATAAGGCGAGCCACTGAAGTGCTGACCGAGATGGGGTTGGGTGATCGTTTGAACCACAAGCCTTCTGAGCTGAGTGGCGGGGAACAACAGAGGGTGAGTATTGCCAGGGCTCTTGCCAATAAGCCTTCAATAATTTTGGCAGATGAACCTACCGGAGAAGTTGATACAAAGACCAGGGACCTTATTGTCGGTATTCTGCGACGGCTGTCGGATGGTGGCCAGACTGTGATTGTTGTTACTCATGACCCATGGGTGGCAGAGAGGACAGATAGGGTTATCAAGCTGGTTGATGGGTTGGTGGAGGGGGCGTGATTTTTTGTAAGGCGGGTGATTTCATCGCTGCGTGGCAGGAAATGTGTTGGCAGGGATGGAACCGCAGTGATGACAGGACCAAGCTCGGGTATTGGTTCGGCCAGAATGTAAAGTAAGTCCTCGAGTGCATCATTGTATGGTCGTTTTTTGCGAAAGTCCAGACATTGGAGATTCGAAAGTTGTGGATGTGAATGCTTCGAAAACCTTGGGTGGAAATCAAGTCAGCAGTGGAGTGTATTATATGAATGAATTAGTGTGCTTTTTTAGCGAAGTACTGAACTCGAATTATTCGTGCATGCCAGCTCCCTGAAACATCTGGATGATCATTTCCCGGATCTGTCCCTGATCTGCTCCAAGAGACTCAGGATCCCTACCCTGAAGCCAGACAAGGTGATTCTTCAAGATTTTCATAGCTTCATCCGTATCACCCATTTCATGCAGAGTAGTAAAGAGATTCCATGCTGTTATCGAAGTGTCAGGGTGCTCGGCCCCCAGTACCCTTCGCCATATTTCCAGCACCTGCTCGTGTATTTTTCTTGCTCCTTCCAAGTCACCCTGAGCCCCGAGTGTTAAAGCAAGGTTGTTCATGGACATAAGCGTGTCAGGGTGCTCAGCCCCCAATACCTTTCGTGTAATTTCCAGCACCTGCTCTTGTATTTTTCTCGCGCCTTCCATGTCACACTGAGCCTGGAGTGTTCCAGCAAGGTTGTTCATGGACGTAAGCGTGAACGGGTGCTCGGCCCCCAGTACCCTTCGCGTAATTTCCAGCACCTGCTCTTGTATTTTTCTTGCGCCTTCCA
>JAGLRT010000123.1 GCA_023136155.1 Methanosarcinales archaeon | reverse complement strand
ACGGCTCCGTTGGATTAGTCCGCTCTGCCACCCCGGCCTATTGGAGTTATTGGAGTAGGATAGTGTATAGTGTCAGTTATTTACTTTAAACTTCTGGATGGGAATGGACAGGCACCACTCACCAAACCTTCAGGTCAATCCCCTCTATCCTCACCCGGCTGCCCTCCGAATGCACAACCACACCCGAATGCACCTTCTGCATCATACAATGTTCAGGCAGGAACTTTACAGTCTGGCCCACATCCGGCACCCTGCCTTTACTCACAATACCGTCGAACCCCGCCACCATACAGATGCCAATATCCTCAAAAGCCACATTGTCCCCGCCAAGCCTGTGTATTGGCCCTACCAGATGCACGGTCAGGATTCCCCTTTTTGCATCAAGCACCCTGGCAAAATGTGTAACAGGACACCCCAGAGGCCTGTACCTCACATGCTCACCTGCCACTGGTTTAACATCTGGATCAAAGGGATACAGGTCTTCCCGGCATGACGGCTCACCCGGCAGGGGTGCAATCATAAAATCAGCCACAAGCCCGTCAATAACCCCGGTGATAACCTCTGATTCCGTAGAGGTGGTTATCGAAGCATCAAGAACCTGCTGTATCCTGGGAATATTTGCAGCAAACTTTTCCAGGCCCAGGTGCGGACAGCTGGCAAGTTCCGCTCTCCCCACAAGCAACGCCGTCCCATAATCCCGGCACTGCTGATAACCGCATTCCCCGCAATTATATCCTGGCAGCAGGCCTGTAATATCCTGCGTCATCCCGTATTATTCTCCCTTGTATTCGGTAAAACCATCAATATGCCGCAGCACACCCAAGTGGTGTTCCTTTGCCACCCGCATCTCACCGGTACACAGCGTGCATATGGCCAGGGGCGCATTATGCCGCAGTGAAAGTTCCTGGCCTACATCAGGCATCTCGCTGATAATCTCTGCCAGTTCTGATGCGCCCTGACCGCTCAGCCCATTGGCTTCAATTATCCGGCAATCGTGATTTGCCTCATTAACACGCTCCCTGAACACTTCCCGTTCGGCCTGGGAAACAATATCTCCCTTCGTTGTCACCACCACATCCGCCGTAGTCAGAAGTGGACCCACTTTCAGGGGAGTATTCGGACCAGTCGTCACATCAATAACGCATACTGCAAGGCAATCGTCAGGATAAGGCGCACATCGCAGGCACAGG
Organism: Methanosarcinales archaeon; assembly: GCA_023136155.1. Classification (GTDB taxonomy): domain Archaea; phylum Halobacteriota; class Methanosarcinia; order Methanosarcinales; family Methanocomedenaceae; genus Methanocomedens_B. Next base: position 6,737 of record JAGLRT010000123.1, on the reverse strand, counting down.
CCGGCAGTTTCATTGAGCAGTACTCCCGCATCCTGCTCCCTGGCCCACTGTAATATCTCTTCAGTATTATATATGGCAAAATGGTCAGGGCACATGTCCCTGGACAATCCTATGCGTACTGGAACATCCAGTCTATTAAACCTTTTATCATCATCCGTCCACAAGCAGTCGATTTTCACCACAGCAGGCGACGTGCCGCTCTGTTTCAGTGACCTGATAGTGTGCATCAGTATCGATGTCTTGCCTGAACCTGGCGTGCCAGCTACCACGACCAGTTTCATACAATAACCGCTTCCTCGACCAGCCCGCCCTGTCTTATGGTATTGCGCAGTGACATAATGTAATTATCAAGCTTGAGAAGTTCATTGCAGACATCCATCTCACCCGGACTGGTAGTGATGACCTGCCTAACCCCCCCATTTCGCATAACAATGCGACGTTTGGTCATGAGTGCCAGTACCGGGTCATGGGTTACCACCAGCACTATCTTCCCTTCACAAGCCAGGAGTTTCAAAGCTTCCTGTTTCTTTATACCGGCATTTTCTATCTCATCAATAAGCACTATTGGTGAGTCGCTTATGACCGCAATATCTGCTGCCATAAGTGCCCTGGACTGCCCTCCGCTTAAAATAGTAAGCTGGTGATCCGGATGAACAGATTCTCCGGTCAGGGTATTAGCAATACTTATTACCTTTTCCACGGTGTCGAAGTTGCGGTTCCTGCTTTTGGCGTGCATTTTGAGGAACTCTTCCACCGTCATATCAGCAAGGAAATGCATATTCTGTGACAGCTGGGCGATACGTTTTTTCCTGGGGTCGGTCCGGATATCCCTGCCGGGTGCCTCTCCGTTTATCAATATTTTGCGTTGGGTGGGAGTATCTCCCTGGGACAACTGCTCAATATCGGAAATAAAGCTACTCTTGCCCGACCCGGTTGGTCCTACAATACCGACTATCTCACCGGGACAGATGCGTATCCTTTCCACATCTTCCCTGTTTCCAGACTTGTCAACTCCGCAAATGATTGTCAGTTCATGTATGTCTTGCATATACGAAGCAAGACCAAATACTAATATAAAACTTTCCCATTAATTGTTAAGTTAAGCATTATTGTGAAAAAACACAGCACCAATTGTACAAAAATGCAAGCAATCCAGATTCTGTCAGTGGGTTATATTCGTTTCCCACATCTGGAACCTGTTATGCAGCACTGCCTAAAATCATTGAGTATATCAACTAGATTTGTAACTATTCAGCCTGTAAAACGGTATCATAAACCGTCACTATTCACTTATATAATATCTGTATATTTGTGCAATCGATATCGTAAGACATTAGTTATGAATGTTCCATAAAAAGTTACAAATTGTACTTTCGTAATCAATAGCCATAATTTATATGGCTGAATAGTTACCTAGATTTATCAATTGATTCTTCATTCTGGTCTTCTTCATTCAACAAATTCTGACTGTTCAGGTTAGATCCGAGCTTTGGCAAATCCCCTTTTTCAACATTTGACAATACAAGATTTTGTTGAACAAGATTTGAAGCTGATTGTTCTACAAAATTAATTCCATGTACTTCAAGGTCTGGTTTCTTTTGTGACTGAACATAATTGATTAACTCATTCAATTCGTCTTCAATGTGCGCATTTTTTTCAAATGATATAAAATCCCTATTATTCTCAAGAGTATGGCAAACGCTAATTACCGTTGCTATATAGTGGTCAAATCTAATATCGCTAAGGACGCCTCTTCTTTCAGATTGCAGCGAATCTTTTATACTTGTACCTACGCCTACATCTGATTGATAAAATTCACCCTTAATCTCAGTTGAAATAACATTTGATTTAAAGTAGAATTGATTAATTAAGACATGAGAATCCTTTATTAAGCTGTTTCCCATTACCACCATTAAAATACCAGTGATCGGCAATACAAAATCTCCTAAATATATAGAAGAAAGTGAGCTTTTAGTTAACATAAATAACAATCCAAAAACCCATAACGCATATCCTGCATACATTGCAATTTTGGCAGATGGTATATTTTCATTTTCTATGGGTAAAGGTTGAGTTTCAACAAGTGCATCTCCCTTTGTAATACCGGTGTTTTCCACGCCTTCAATAGTTGAATCAGGCTCAGTTCCATTGAACCGTTTTGGATAATCATATTTCAAATGTTTTAAGCCATCAATTAGAATTCTAAAACCTTTTTTAGGATGGCCCCCCTGAATATCTTCGGTCTTATGAACGCGGAATGCTGATGGTGTTTTTGTGGGTATTAATCCAATGCTGAAAATAATGTTTAAAATAATCCCTGAAAGTAATATGACAATTGTAAAAACGTAAAATGATGTGCTTATATCGGCAATTTTTAGTGATAATAATACAATTAAAAGTATGATGAGAAGCGAATATTTCACTGCCCTATCGCTTGCTTTTGCTGCAATATTTTTAACATTTCCTCGCATATAATAAATATTCTTGGAACCGAACAATCTCAATATCTCGGTTGAGAACGATTTATCTACTTTATAAGTATCAATCTCACCAGCTTTGATTGAATTAATAAGCATGTTAGTATTAATATAATCTTTTGGTGCGTGCAATGGAACCCAAAGTTTTTTTAATGCAAAACCTCCACTAACCAATTTTGAAAAACCTAATAATATTGTAATTAAGCTTAAAAATATTAGAGTATAATTCTCATCATTAAGACTCAAAACAAAAACAATCAGGCCAATTAAAATGACCAATATTCCAATGCCTATGGATAACTTACCATAAAGTGTTTGAGGATTATCAATTTCAATAGTATCTTCTGCAACTGCAATAGTTTCATTCACTTCTATCCAACCTTTATACTAATAAAATATTAAGGTAGATTATACAAACAAATATAATAAAGTTGTCTATATAAGCAATATGTTAAACAAGAATCATTAAAATTAATCGAAAAGATGTTGGATCTGTCTATATATCATGTAATTTATGAAAAAATAATTGTATAAAACCTTCTAATTAATTACGGGTCCGCCATATCCCCGTATCTTGAACTCGGCCCCGATTTCCTTTGATATCTGGCGGCATTGCTCAATATCCACAGGTGGCAGATTAAGTACCGTTAACCTGAGCTTGATACCCTCTTTAACAATTTCCCTGGCAAAATCCTTCATTGAGCCATAGGTATTTTTGTACTTCCGGGGCTGTACCAGCTGTTCATATGTGTTTTCATCATGGGTATTCAGGCTGACCGATATTTCGTCAACACCTGCCTGTGCCAGTTCATGAGCTACATCCCTGCCGGGATACTGGAGTTTTGCATGTCCGATAGTATCTATTCTCACACTCATACCCCTGGCTTTAAGCCATTGTGTGATTTCAAGCACATCATCCAGTCTGGTCAGCGGCTCGCCCAATCCGGTGAACACCACTTCATTGAATTCGGACAGGTCATAGTTGTCCAATGCCTCTATTACTTCACTGATCTCAGGTTCCCTTGTCAGCATCAGGTTATAACCATAAACCCCGTCACCATAATTTTTGATACAGAAGATACAATTGCAGGTACATCTATTGGTAATGTTCAGGTACAGATTTCCATGTGCAGGGTATGTAATAGTCCCTGGGTCCTGTTTGTTCATCTATGTATCACTCGGTAACTCCTGTAATCTACAATTATTTATAACCTCTAAACTCTTAAGTTTATTCACCCCAACCCAGCGTTTAGGCTTTTCAACATCTTTTTCACTGGTTCGGGCAACCGTCCACGCTGAAGAGATTTCATCTGGTCAGGTTTTATCATCTTCATGGCCGTACTCATCATGGGGTCAGACCTCATAAGCCCATCCATTAGTTTCTTGACATACACCGAAGTCTTGATTTCGAGGCCAATCTGTTTTCTCCATCTATTCTCATATTCTGATAACTTACACTTACCAGATACTGCCTTAGAAGCAGTCTCACCTGCCACCTTACCACCGACCATGGCTGTAGGTATCCCGCCGCCATTGGTGGATATCAGGTGACCTGCCGCATCCCCGCATATCATTATGTTGCCTTTCACGGTCTCGGGCGGAGCACCACCCACAGGAACGATACCGCTGATGACCGCTGTAATCCTGGCATCCTCAAACATCGGGGCGGCTCTTGGATGCTCGTACATGAACCTGTGCAGGTAATCCTGTGCAGAGACACCTTTTTCGCACAACGGCTGCCGTATCCCCACGCCTATGTTGGCAGTATCACCGCCCTGGCTGATGATCCAGGCATAGCCGCCGGGAGCATAATCCCGTCCAAAGAACATCTCGACTGCTTCACGGTCTATGTCAACTCCGGCAAGTTCGTATTCCATCGCCACTGCCCTGCCCATATCGTCGCTACGGTCAATCAGGCCTGCTGTTTTTGCAACCAGTGAAGTGGGGCCGTCCGCACCGATAATGGCCTTTGCTTTAATGTTAAATTCACCATGTATCCCCCTGACTGACACCACGTCCCCCTCAATGGAATCGGCACGGGTCCCTATCATCAACTCTGCTCCGGCCCCGGCTGCTTCCCGAGCCAGGTGTTTATCGAATCGGTGCCGGTCCAGTACATCTGCAGGCACTTCGAACTCTTTAGGGTCAAGATTAGGAGCGATGAATCGGTGAATGCGGGTAGATGTGTGTATACAACTAGATGGGATGTCATCAAGCGTGGATGGAAGTTGTGCACTGGGTAGCAGTTCTTTCAGTTCCTCATAACAGGGCAAAAACCCGCCACACTGAATGGGGGTACCGATATCCTTTTTCTTGTCGATGAGCAGTACACTGGCGCCGGAGCGGGCCGCATACAGGGCTGCTGTTGAGCCAGCAGGTCCGGCACCAATAACGATTATGTCATATGATTCATCAGGAGTCATGGTCGTTGTCTCATAACATTATTACGTGGATACAATAGAGAAAATAGACTTAAACGTGACTATTATATCTTTGATAGCTTAGGTAACTAATATTCAAACAAGTCTGATATAATATACTTATCAAATAAAAATTAGTCTATTATATTATACTAATGTCTGAATCCGATATAAAATCAGTATTGGAATCATCTAATCCATGGTGGTAAGCTGGCGGTTCATTTCCCACACAATCCTTTGAGAAAATAATAGTCCCACAAATAAAATCTGACCTCAAAAAGCCATCTGCCCTAATTTTGATAGGCTCTGGACAAACAGGAAAGACTACAATCTTCCATCTCGGGTCGGGAAAATCCTTAATCCCGGTTGAAGTTAAATATGCTAACACAATCCGCAGGGACGACATACCCGGGCTTAAGTTGTTCATGGAAGATAATCAAATATCCACTGGAATTGTCATTACTAAGGATAAGGCCGATATATAGAAAGAGGACAAATTGGAGATTTTACTTATTCCTGCATGGCTGGTGCTGTGCAGCTTATAAAAAATCTGGTGTTAGTCCTTTATTGCACCAATAAACCTATCTTTGATCTCAACCGGAGTCAGCGGAATATCCCCCACTGCTTCATTTATCGGCATGACAACCATATCTATAAATGCCGGCCCTGGCGCCTCCTTCAACTGATGGAATACAGCTACCAGTTCATCCCCAGTATGCGCTTTGGCACTGTACTGCATCCCGTGACCCCTGGCCATCAGTTCCAGGTCAGTGCTTGTGCAGGCAGCAGTCTCCTGATTGCCAGTGGAGCCGTATGCCCCGTTATTGACAGCCACCACGGTCAGGTTGGGTGGTGACTGCACTGCAATCTGGGTCAGTGCATTTGGGTTCATGAGCAGACTGCCGTCTCCGTCTATCACCACTACATGCCTGTGCTGTGCCATTGTCAGGCCCAGCCCGATGGCAGATGCCAGTCCCATGGACCCCAGCATGTAGAAGTTCAGGTCACGGTCCATAATATTGTATAGTTCCTTGCTTGGCACCCCTATATTTGATACTACGATCTCATCATCCAACACGGCTGCAAGCGAGCGTATAGCCTGGTATCTTGATATGGTGGGGGCCTGTGTATGGGTGTTCAATTCCAGCTGGCAGGTCCTGGATACTATCGTTTTGGGTGATGGCGGAAGGGCACAACTGGACATCTCCCAAACCGATGGCTGTATCAAAGCCACATGTGGGCGCCGGTTCTCAAATGCATCAATGATAGCGGCATCAAGCAACCCCAGCCGGAAAGGTGTATCAATGATGGTATATTCAATGTCGGCAGCTTCAAGCATACCAGGCAACCCAATTCCCAGCGGCAACTGTGCAGGGATACCTTCCTTGTACACCCCCCGCCAGCTTGCGATAATAGGCAGTGGTATGCCATAGGTGGAATTGAGCGAGAGCAGGGCATTGAACATATTGCCCAGACCTGTGCTCTGAATGACCATCACCGGCCGTCCACCGCCCAGGTAATGACCGGCGCAGATGCCTACCCCGTTCTCCTCACGGGTCATCTGCACGGTCCTGAAATTAGTTTCAATAAGCGGCAACAGACATTTCATCCTGTCGCATGGTAGAGTTGCAGCAAGGTCTATCCCATGCGTTTTTAAAATTTCAACAATCCGTTCTTCCGGAGATATATCGTTCATTATATCCACCTGCTGACCCGGTCAGCGTACAATAAGTTCAATGTCCATATCCAGTGAATCTAATTTTAACTCTGGTTGTAAATAGTGGAGGGAAAAATCCTTTTTCAACCTTTCAATCCCACCGCCTGTTATATTGAGGAGTAT
>JAGLRT010000122.1 GCA_023136155.1 Methanosarcinales archaeon | reverse complement strand
AACAGTGTTTTCGCCTGTCGGGCTTTGGGGGTGGATATACCGTACATAGCACCATTAGTATCGTTAAGAGCGTCATAAACACCGCCGGGCATTGAATAGGGGGGATGCCTGTTAGACAGCACGTCGGCATACATCCGGTCAATAAGTTTTTTAGGATTGGGCATATCTGTTTCTTCCATGATATCCCTCCGGCCATTCTGCCATGCATTTAATATTGGTGTGAAGGGCAGGTTCTGTACCAGGTGTAACCTGGGTAGTGTTTCGCCCCACCGACCATCGGTCCTGAGCCTTAACGACGCTTCCCAGGCAGCGATGCCACCTGTACCGCTGCCGATAGCCTGGAAATAGTGGTCAGGCATGCGGCCCATGGTCACAGCAGCATCCAGCATCACAGTACCCATGCCATCCCGGCGGGCCACATTGCGTACGCCCCCTTCAGGTATCATTCCTGGTATAATTGCAATCTTTCCTGCCATCTGGATGGCATCAGCATAATCGCATTTATTTGCCATGCTGAAAAGATGGATATTGTCAGTGGGCTCTTCAGGCAGCCACATCTTGGACATACCGGATTCAGGCACTACAATATATACATCAATATCTGTACCTACAGCTGCATGGGCAAAGGCCCGGCCAGTGTTTCCGGCAGAAGCCAGTACAATTTTATTGTTTCCAGATTCCTGCATCTGTTGCATGGTGGGATAGGCTTCCAGTTCTTTAAAACTGCACGTCTGTATATGTGCGCCTTGCTCAGGCCAATATCCATTAAACCCTATGTACAGGTTAGTCAGCCCCAGTTCCCTGGCCAGCCCCGTGCTTTTGTAGGTAACAGGACCCGCTGGTGTATTTATTTGGGCGGTAACAGGCAGCCAGTCAAGGAACTTACCTATGCCTGGAAGGTCATGCATGTGCAGGTGATGGGAAGAATAACTGGCCCTGAGCAGACCGTTATCATTTGAACATACCATCTCTTGATGCTGGTACTGGCTACCGCAATGGACACAATCTAAGGTGTATTTTGAATGGTCAGTACCTGTATATTGTAAAGATGGGGTGATTACTGGGTTCATTAATGAAAAATCGGGAAATCAAGTATTTAATTTTTTCCAATATGTTGGATTTATTATCCCTAAAGTGTTAATCAGTGTGAAATATTGTAGTCGAGGGACAATTTCTAACCGTATTAATATTCAATCCATATGGCATCATCAGATAATATATCACAAAATTATAACGATTAATCCAGTGGAAATGAAGGGGTTGATTGTTTCAATCAATTAAATTTGTCCAGCAGCCGCTGGTAGAAATCCTTCTTTTCATCACTGGCCCGGCGCACAAGTCTTTCCACTATCAGTTCAGGCGTGCTCTTTGCCGCATAATTGTATCTGGGATTGCGGTCAACTACCAGATTCAACTCATCGTCCAGCCCCCTTGCCTCGATGCCGTCAACCCGCACCGGTGCCAATGTATGCTCCATTATGCTCTCTGCCAGGTGACTCACAAATATCCCCACTGCGTGGGGGTTTTCGGCAAGGGATTCCAGGATGCCGCCAATAATCCGAGCCGATGCTCCAGGTTCGGTAATGGATTCCAGTTCATCCACCAGTACTGCCATTCTACCTGTGCCGGATACCACTGAGAATTCCCGTATAGTGGATTCAAAGGCACCCGCATCCATGGTACCTCTGGATTTACCGAAATAGTACAACTCATCCAACGGCCCCACTGTGACCTTTTCACCCGGTACCGGGAATCCCATATGGGATAATATCAGCACCTGGGCGACCAGGTCCAGCGTGGTGGTCTTGCCTCCCGAGTTCACGCCGCTGAGCACAGCCACCCGCTCTGGCGTGTACCCATCAGCTGAACTTTCCGGGGGTATTTCACCCAGCGCGTAATCCACTGGCTGGATGTCACCTTCGAGGAAGAGGTTTGTGCCTGCCCTGATGTGGATGCCGGGCTTATCTGTAAGTTCGGGTGATGTAAGGTTGCGCTCCCTGGCAAAGAGGCCTATGGCGAACCACATATCCAGTTCCATGGCGCCTGAGACCAGTGCTCTTGCTGTATCTTTCAGGTCAGATAGTTTGCTGGCAGCATCTATTAGCATATCCAGGCGACGTTTTGCCAGCCTGGCCCTGAGCATCAGCCTGAGTTTTTCCATCGCGTCCCTGTCAGCTTCTATTGAGGTCATTATTTCGCGGCTGAACAGGTCGTCAAGCAGGAGCGATTCTTTTTGGTTAAGGTTAAGTGTGTCAATGATACCCTGCACTGTTTCTTTTACAATTTCGGTGTACCGGCCCGATATTTCCCTGTCCATCAGGTCTTTCACATCGCCGCCCACTGCATTCATGAGGTCCTTGCCGCTGATGGTGACGGTGCTGCTTTCAAGAAATTCCCTGAGCCGCAGTTCTGCACTATTCTCTGCGGTCTTTATGGTATCATCCAGTCTGTCCAGAACGGAATTAATCCTGTCCATCTCTTTGTCAGTCCCGATCCTGATATCGTTATTGTCACCTACAACTTCCAGTGCCGATTTCAGGCGGGTGATAGGGCCTGGTTTGATGCCTGCAAAGACATGTGGCCCGGTATTTTCGGTAAGCCTGTATGCCTGAATGGCAGATGTGATGCTTTTCAGATTTTGTGAGTAAAAGGAAATCTCTGTTTCGGGTACAACCTGCCACATTTCCAGGTCTGCCAGGTTGGCATAGTCAACCTGGGCATCATAGGGTATGTCCACGCCCTCCAGTGTCATTGAGGCTGTTACGTGGTGGTAAGAGGTTGCTGCATCGGCAAGTTCACGGGGGGACTCTGCCAGGAGTACATCAATAGCACTTCCAAACTTGGCCTGTGTCTGCTGGTATTCTTCATGTCTGGCAGCTACTATGACCCTGTCCCTGATTTTGCGGGGATTCATTGTTTTCACAGGCTTCACACCTGCCAGTTCTTGCTTGAGCTGATCGAAACCTGTTGCAGTGGCGAATATGTTGTCCACCATTTGGCAGGCGGCGGCTACATCATCCATTAGTGAGGCGATTTTATTTTTTTTGGATGAGGGCATAGGGAAGTAGATGTTAAGTTTGTCCCTGGCATATTTTGTGCTGGTATATGATTTTATGATGTCCAGGAGATGACGGTATACCCGTTGTGCTTCCGGGGTTTTCAGGAAACTGTCAGGAGAGATGTTCTCATCCTTGAAAATAAATGCCTGCATCATGGCAACGGCGTTCTTTTCACCGATTCCTGGCACTGCTGCAATGGCTGCTACATTATGCTGGATGAATGCGTCCATAGCAGCTTCCTGGCTTGTGAAATGTTCAAGAAGACGCTGGGCGGTTTTTTCTCCTATGCCGGAGATGTCTGTTATCTCACTCATTTAAGATATATGAGAGAGGTTAACTGATATATGTTTTATCTTTTATCGGGGGGGTTGGATGACTTGAGCATTTCTAACTATGCTGTACCAAGTCGGGTTTAAACAGTAAAGGTGAAATATTATAAAATCAGGTTTTTCCAATAAGTCTTACTGGTAAGGATCAATTATGTCACTGAAAAACAGCACCAACATCATGCTAGAAATGTGTATGGCAGTGAAGCCCGGAGAAGTAGTACTGATAATCACCGATACTGCCACGCATCAGTCAATTGGTCGGGCGCTGTATGAAAAGGCAGTTGAACTTGAATGTGACCCCATTCTTATGACCATGGAACCCAGGGAAATCCACGGCCAGGAGCCGCCAAAAGCTGTGGCTGATGCAATGAGATCCGCCGATGTGGTACTTGCGCCCACCAGTAAATCCCTGACCCATACCCAGGCCAAGCTCAATGCCAAACAGGTCGGTGTTCGCTCCGCCACCATGCCCGGCATTACCCTGGAGATGATGAAATCCGGTGGCATTAATGCAGATTACCTGGCCGTAAGGCATACAGCCTTTGACCTGAAATCCAGGCTGGAAAAAGCAAAAAATATCAGGCTGGTTACGGAACTTGGTACTGATATTGTTTTTGACGTCACGGCCTGCGACTGGAAAGCAGACCACGGTATCTGTCATGAAGCGGGTTCATCCAGCAACCTGCCTGCCGGTGAAGTATTCGTGGCACCAAAGGGGGGTAATGGTGTTTTTGTAGTGGACGGCTCAATGAGCGGTATTGGTATACTGGACTCGCCACTGACAATTAAGGTCGAGAACGGGCAAGCTACCGAAATTACCGGCGAGGGGGCAAAGCAACTCATTAACATGCTGGATAGTGTAGGACCACTTGCCCGTAACCTCGCAGAACTGGGTATCGGTATCAACCCCGCAGCCCGGCTTATCGGCAATGTGCTTGAGGACGAGAAGGTGGCTGGTACCGTGCATATAGCTCTGGGCGATAACAGTACGTTTGGCGGGGATGTAGTAGCAGGCATACATCTGGACGGCATCATTACCAGACCAAGGTTATTCGTGGACGGTGAAGAACTGGTACTCTCATTTTAGAAACCTGTATAAAATCTGCGAGGTTACCCAAAACCAAGTTTTATAATTAATGTAGATGTACTTAAAAGATAGAAAAAAATTGAATTAATCATAAGGACACTTGAATGAGCGATAAAGAGGTGATAATCAGGACAGCTGCAGAGATTGCAAGTAAGATATCAGCCTCGGCCATAATCATAATGTCTGACGATATATCCCCTGATCTTGAAGTAGATATCCCTGTCCTGATCGCCTCTCCCCATGCCATGATGGCAGTATGTCCAGCTTTTGAAGCTGAGAAGGTTGAAGACAAAAATAACCCAGCTGAAAAACTCCAGACCCTTTCCAAAACCCTATACCATATGGTATCCACAGGAACCGAATACATCAATAACGCTTCAACGATTGCATTTATAAGTGACCTGTTATCGGGTGAAAAGGTAGTAGGAGTGATTTCCTATGGCGGCACTTCCAGCATATTGGTTCATGACCTGAAAGAGAACAACATGGTAAAAGAACTAAAATCATGTACTGAACGGGTAAAGCTTGATGCCCTGCGTTCGGTATTGTCCATTGCCATGGTTCTGGGTGCATACGGCAGGGAAGGTAAGCCTGTTGGTACAGCATTCATTATTGGGGACTCTGAGGAAGTTATGAAACGCTCACATCAATTGGTACTGAATCCGTACTTTGGTCATCCCCCTGAAGCGTCTTACATCTGCGATATTAACACATGGGAAACGGTTAAGGAATTCGCCCAGCTGGACGGTGTATTCATACTGGATGGTGATGGATATATTCAATCAGGCGGGCGTTACCTTGATGTGAATGCCAGGGAAGTGTTAACCATGAAAGGGCTTGGAGGAAGGCATGCTTCTGCCGCTGCCATTACAAGGGATACTGAGGCTGTTGCAATAACGGTTTCAGAGAGCGGCGGCGTGGTAAGGGTGTATCGGGACGGTATCCAGATATTCGAGCTTGACCCAAGGATCTCAAAATTATCCCGTTACAGTTAAAACCAGGTGTTATTTTGCTACACAACATTAAGCACTTAAAGTTACTACTTATTACAGTCCTGTTAATTTTAGCACTTTCCGGCAGCGGCTGTCTGGGTAACAAAGCCCCGGAGCCTATTAATCTGGACCTAGGTCAATCCAGCGGTTATGAATTGGATTCAACCCCTGATGATGTGACAAATCTGACCACATTTTTCCTGTCTGCCAACAAAACCATTAAAGCCGTAACCATAATTACCAACACACCCAGCCTTGACATTTTCATCCCTGTTGGGTCTACTACAAAAAAGGAGCCTGAGATCGGTGATATCGTGGTGCTTGGCAGTACTTCTCCCTATGCGGATCATTCCAATCCAGGTGCTTTCTCTAACGTATCTTTCAATTCCACGTATACAAGCTCGCAGGGAAAAAATACCATACACTTTGACTTTGCCCAGCCTGTAACCGGGTTCGTAGCTTATTCCTATGCATTAGAACAAGGTCAGTTGTACCACTTACTATCCAGGAATGAGACTGTTATTGTAGTATTACCTGAAGGATATGATGCTGGCAATTTCATTCTGGGCCCTCTGAGGCCAAAACCGGATAGCAGGTCAATTGACATTGACGGCAGGGTACGACTACGATGGGATGCTACATCCCCAATCCATAATTTCATTAATGTCAAGTATTATAAGTCATCACTTCCCACCATTATGGGCATAGTGGTTATAATCCTGGGTGCTGCAGGTCTTACCACTGCGATTTATTTCAATTCCCAGATTCGCAAATTGCGGCAAATGCGGGAATCCATGGAATCTGATGTGAAAAAGTGAAATAATCAGATTATAAACTCCATGCCATCCTTACCCAGAGGCCATTCCCTGACAGCTTCTGTATGTGGTGGATACATGTGGCTGACATGGGTGAATACTACTTCACGCGCGCCCAGCTGCCTGCTTAGTTCAAAGGCTTCTGCAGCATTCATGTGCTTGAACAGGTCAATGCCCGGCGGCACGATGGCATCAATGATAAGCAGGTCGGCATCCTGCATGATATCCAGGCTCTGCTGCGATATTTTCGCATTGGTATCGCCGGTTATGACCACTTTTTTATCGCCTTCGGTAACCATTACGCCAGCAGATTCCTTTATAGGCGGGTGGTTTACAGGGAACAGGGTAAAGGTAAGCCCTGCAAGTTCAAATGGTTTGAACCAATCCACATCATGTCGCCTTGGTTTCAGGAATCCCAGATACAGCAGGATATAATCCAGTGTATCTTTTAACCCGTATACAGGTACATGATTTTGTACCCGGTGAAAATCACCAAAACCCGCATAGTGGTCATAATGCCCGTGGGTCCAGATAACCCCGTCAACATGGTCCAGTCCCCTGGATATCATCTGCCACCTTAAATCAGGACTGGTATCCACCAGCACCTTCCCTCCTGGCCCTTCCACCAGTACAGAAAACCTGAGTCTTTGGCTGGGACCCCCGTTTAGGGCATCCTGACATGCTGGGCAGTGACAGCCTATTTTTGGAGTACCGATTGCGTCACCGGTACCCAGCAGTATGACTTTCATGTTTCATATTCAGGCATATAGTTAAATGCATTCCGTTTATTGAACTCGCCTACTGCCCGGACAAGGTCTTCCTGGACTAGTGCAAACCTGTCAACCATAAGAGCGTTCAACACCGCTTCACGTACCACCATGCGCAAATCTGAACCTGAATATCCATCGGTCATTGAGGCTATTTCTGCAACATCAAAAGTGCCGTCTACCTCAGACAGTACAAATTCCAGTATCTTCTGCCGCATCTCCTCATCAGGCAGTGGGAAATCCACTATATCGTCAAAACGTCTCCAAGCAGCACTGTCCAATAACTGTGGGTGGTTGGTGGCGCCAATGAGCAGCACACCGTGTTTTACCAGACTAATATTATCTATGGCCTTAAGCAGCGTGTTCACTGCTCGTTTCAGGGCCGCATGTTCATCGGATGACCGGGTTTTGGCTATGAAATCGAACTCGTCTATGAAAAGTATACATGGACTCAATCCTTTTGCCAGTTCGAATACACGATCAATGTTTTTAGCTGTCTCACCCAGGTACTGGTCTGTTATCATGGACAATTTGACTTCTACAAAAGGCACCTTTAATTTACCAGACATGGCTTTAGCAGTTGAGGTCTTTCCAGTGCCGGGAGGGCCTACAAACAGCAGTTTACCGATTTCGATAAGTCCTATCTTTGTCAGGTATTCCCTGAACTGTATGGCTTTCACCATCTTTTCAACTTCGTCCTTTTGGTCCTGGTTAAGCACTAATCGGTCAAGGGTCTGTTCAATTTCATCAGGAACCATGATATGTGCCAGTTTGAGCACATCCTCGGAATTCTTATCACCACTGATCTTTGAAATTAATGAATCAATCCACTGACGGCTGACCTCTTTAGGTTCATTTTTCTTACTTGCCTCTTCATAACTCACATCAAGTGAATCAGAATTTTCATAAAAGTGTGCAAGTACGGGATTGTGCTTGATGTGCTCTGACCCGTGTTCTTGTTTGGCAAGCCAATTTACTCCAAGGTCAAATACCGTGAGTTTTATTTGTGTACCAAATTCTTCATATACCAAAAATGGAAGGGATTTTGCTATTTCAACCGGATTTTTAATATTATACAGTTCTGTCACGTCTTTGGCCTTAATGTTAATAGGACGCTTTACTGTACCCTCTTTATTGTCCCAATAATGCTTCCTTATGTCGGAAGGCAGGTCATCTACCTGAAGTTCACCTGTGTTGTTATAAATCTCAGCTGTTAAGACTAATTCAGTAGTTTTTAGTTTTTCATTGTCCATTAACCATCAATTCCAATTTTGAATTAAAAGCTATTTATTGGTTATATTGACGTATATAAGTTTCTAACAAAGGTTTACAAAAACGCGATATGAAGTAAAGTATGCACTATGCATTTCAAAAAAAATAAAAAGAATAATAAAGATATACAAATCACTTTAATAATAACAACAATAATTACGATAAAAACTTATAATAAATATATCAATTACCCTAAGTGTCCACCATCATTGACTGACTTTGCGGCAAGTTCGTGCATGCGCATTGATGTTCTGCCCATACCAGAATATTCGTCCTCTGAAATTACATTTGCAATTTCACTGCCAAGTACAAAAATAGCATGTTTATGTTCTGCTTTACTACGATGTACGTGTACAGGACTTATTCCTAAATTCTCATAAATATCAAAACTTGCAGAATTACTGCTACCTTCAAAAAACGTCTTCATTTGTGCCATCAGAGTATGTAGTTGAATCAGTTCTTCTTTATGCATTTATTCCCATCCTCCAAAACGATAAACTTATTAATGTGTGAATACTGACTTAAATCACACAACGTAAATTACGATTCTCTAACCAGTACTAAAAGGGTTTTGTCGGAATGCTACTTCCTATCA
>JAGLRT010000121.1 GCA_023136155.1 Methanosarcinales archaeon | reverse complement strand
TATCCAGCAGGTCAGTAGGCTCAATCCTGTCATTACTCGCATCGAACATCATCAGGTCATTAAAGAACGTACCCGTACCATCCCAGTTGCCAGAAGTAACTTCAGAGATCTGTACCAGCCGCTTCTTCTTGCGCATACTCCCACTTATCCTGATATTGGAACACACCACCACCGCATCCGTGGCCTTGAACGACTGCTCAGGCACGCCAAGTGCACCTACAATGCGCTCGTACACGGTCTGGGTGGACGCACCATGAATCGTACCCAGCACTGAATTACCGGCAGTGCCCACCTGCATTGCCTCATACAGCATCCGGGTCTCAGGCCCCCTCACCTCACCAATGGCCAGTGTGGAATTACCCAGGCGGAGTGCCGCACGTAAGGCAGTATCGGGCGCAATCTCTGATTCAGAGCCTGCGATTGCCGAGCGGGTATTCATGCCCTGCACTTTCCAGCCCAGTCGCTGCAGATCCCGCAGCGGCAACTCGGGCGTATCTTCAATGGTCAGGATGCGGTACTTCTGGGGCACTTCCAATAGCAGGGCTGACAATAGAGAGGTTTTGCCTGCACCCACGCCGCCCGCTATCAGTATAGACGAATGCCCATCCACCAGGAAACTCAACAGTCCTGCGGCCAGCGGTGTCATTGACCCTTCGTTAATAAGCTTGGGCAGAGTCCAGGGTGTTTGGGCATGTTTGCGGAACGCATAAGCCAACCCGCCTGCACTCAATGGATTACCTATACACGAAACCCTTGTTTTGTACTCGGCCAGATCCATATCAAGGATGGGATTCGCTTCCCCGAAGGGGCGGCCGCTCAGTGCCCGGAAGCGTGATATCATGGTATCCACATCATCCTGTGACAGGTAGATATTGCTGGAACACTCCTCACCCTCAATGACAACATGAACAGGATTGGTATCCACAGGCGCATTTACGTATACATCAGTAACTCTTGAATCAGATAACACATCTTCCAGGATACCTAAGCCGGTGGTATATTTTGCCAGGATATCGGCGAATACCGTTATCTGGTCAGGTTTGAGTTTTAACTCTTTGATGCCAGCTTCCTCGGATAATATTTGCTGGCTACGGCGCCTGAAATACTCCCTACTGTTCACAGGGTCTGCAAAATTAAGGTCATCAGGGCGGTGTCGCATCAAGCGTGAACGTACTGATTCCAGTAATCCAAGTTCCTCCGGGCGCATGTTATATTCAGGAGGAATAAGGAAGTACAGGCTCTCAGGCCTATCAGACAAGCTGTATATGGAAACCTCCATAGCCCGCCCACCGCTCCTTTGTACATCATATCCCTCAAAGAAAACAGCGTTATCGGGGGGCTCGGTATAGATGCGGGATGTAGAGAACTTTGGTCTGGTATAGGGTTTGATAACCCTGGTGTAAAAATCTTCCGGCGACAATTTTGCATCCATACTGTCTTCCATGCCGTCGGTACATTCACTCATACTAACAAGCATTTGGACATAATCATTCGTACATACATGTCCCTGCCCCATCTCGTCGTTTTGGCAGATGGCACCTGAGTCCACCTTCGCTACAAGCATGTTATATGCCTTCACCGGGTCTTCTAGTCCTGTCTTCATTACACCGGATATGAACTCCTGTCGTTCTGAAAGGCAATTCCCGCATACGGCTGGTACTTCACTGTCACAAAATACCCTCATGTTATCAATGAAACCTGCCAATAGGTAAAGTAGCCTGAGATTTTCTCCTTCATAATCCCGGTCGTACAGGTGGGAGAGTACCAGCCTGTCCATCATGGGTTCCTTAATCATTATCTGGAAAATGTTTTTACGGCAAACCGGGTCGTCCAGCCCTGAACTGCCTGTAGTACATTCCCCGCAATCTATCATCAAGGATTTTTGACTGTCAGTGAGACGAAATTTGTAAGTGCAAAGGCTATTTTCTGCTTTTTTCTTTGAGAATAATCTAAAGAAGGTATCAATATTCAATTTATTAGTTTTCATCATGTTCAATTGGCAAAACTCCAGTGAAATATGGCAATTGTAAAATCTTGCTGACTACATTAAGTTTGCGAATTACAGTATTGTGGTCTATTCCGGGGAAATTTATATCGTATAATATTTGTGGGGTATAACGATTGCGATTAAATCAGACTCGACGCCTCTGCACCCTTTGGGTTGAATTGAAGTAAAACGAACTGAATTTAGTAATTCAATGTCCCGTTGAACCGTTAAAATAAGATCGAAAGCCAAGGTCCGGATTCGAACCGGAGTAAAACCGCTTACTGCCAGCACATAATCATGTGCAAATCTGCAGGCGATTGCGTAGCCGTTCCGCCACCTTGGCAAGTTGATGACTGTAAATATCCATTATAGTAAATAATTGTTTTGATACTGGCAATGAAATATTATCTACATGGCTCACATTATCAGACATATTAAAACTCATAACTTATATACAATCAAACGCAATTTTCATAACAAATTTTACCTGAGCAACATGAGAATCAGTACAGAATGTGTAGGATGCGGTCAGTGTGTAGTATACTGTCCCAGTGAAGCCATTTCAGTGTGGGGCAGGGCAAGTATCAGTGACAGTTGTACCCAGTGCAATACTTGTATACCGTACTGCCCGCTGGGCGCCATAAAGGAGGATAAAGCATGAAAGCCCTGGTAGTGGGTGGCGGTTTAGGCGGATTGCTAACAGCTGCGCAGCTGGTCAGGAAAGGACACAGGGTCGAAATATTTGAACGCCTGCCCGTAATTGGCGGACGTTTTATCAACCTGGACTACAAAGGCTACCAACTGACAACGGGCGCCCTGC
Source organism: Methanosarcinales archaeon (assembly GCA_023136155.1). GTDB lineage: Archaea > Halobacteriota > Methanosarcinia > Methanosarcinales > Methanocomedenaceae > Methanocomedens_B. Next base: position 7,777 of record JAGLRT010000121.1, on the reverse strand, counting down.
ATATGATACCACACGGTAACAAAGGTCCGCTGGCATCCATGCTCAGGCAGGTAGGTGCTGATGTGAATATTGTCCCTTCATCACCAACGGGCGTGATAAGGATACCTGACAATGGTGGTTACAATGAAATACCATTCTATGACTTCTCAAGCCCCCTTTCCTGGTTCAACAAACTGAAATTGTCTTACCTAACTTTAAAATCCAGATTTGTTAAACCTGTTGATGGGTCGTTTAAAGACTGGTTCTACCCATTCATAAAAGACCCATGGCTTGTCAAACTGGCAGATGCTTTTTGTGGGTGGGCATTGAGCATGCGAAGTGATGAAGTGCCTGCAAATGAGACACTTGCCATTATTGAAAACATGCACCGCTATGGTGGTCCAGGCGTACCCATAGGAGGTTGCAGTGCCATCATTGATGCCCTGGAGCAAGTCATACTTTCGGGCGCCGGTTCAATCCATACTAACCGCCGGGTGGACAGGATACTTACAGTAGACGGCGGGGCAGTAGGAGTGGAATCAGGCGGAGATACCATACTTGGAGACATGGTCATCAGTGATATCGGTCACTCGGAAACGGCTCAGTTATATGACCACCCCGGCACAGATGAGTTCATGAAATACATGACAACATTGGAATCAGTCAGATCATCAGCAGGTATCAAGATCTGCCTGGGGGCAGACGGGCCGCTGATAGGACATAGCGGCGTATTATTCACACCCTATGCTGAACGGGTAAATGGCATTAATGAAGTCACAAATGTTGACCCGTCCCTGGCACCACAGGGAAAACATCTTGTCATGTCACATCAGGCAATCCAATCCGATGATATCCATTCTGAGATAGAACTGGGGCTGAAGGATCTGGAGGAAATATTCAAGGGAAAGGAATACGAGGTACTTATGGTCCAGACCTATCGGGACGGATGGCCTGTGAATCGGGCAGGATCGGGGTCATACACAAGTAACACCACACCGATCAGGAGATTGTACATTGTGGGGGATGGCGCTAAGGGCAAAGGCGGTATCGAAGTTGAAGGTATAGCTTTGGGAGTGGAGAATACCATAGCACTGTTAAACGTCTAAATTCCAGACGATACCAACATCAAGAACGCCGATACCAGTGGTATGGTAAGATTATCATCAAACATATGTCCACGTATCTGCCATGGCACGCCGTCAGCCAGTGTAGCACCAAGTGCGCCCAATGCCACTGAATAGACTGGCAGGGGTGCAAGTCCGGGCGCATAGGTTGCAAGGTAGCCTGTGATAAAACTTATTCCCATCATTACCAGTAAAATTGGTACAGGTTTTATCGGCAGGCGCATCTGTCTTACATCTGCTTTTTTACCCAAAACCGCACCGGCGATACCTGATGAAAAATCACCCAGGACTGCCATGGTAATTGCTGTAATGGCAATGGTTTTTGGAAACAGGGCAATGACAATAAAGGCCGCAATAGTTGAATAAACATAACCTGCCACCCTGTGCTCTTCAGATGGGCGCAGGAGGACCTTAGGATAACTGATGTATCCGCGCAGTCTCATCCATTCAAACTGCAGTATTACAATTACTATCGGGCTGAGCCAGAATAGGACAGTGAAACGCCCGAGAAAATAGTATGTCACAGGGATGAGCATACCTGCTAAGTGAATGGACTTTCGCAACAATTCTTTTGAGAGGATGACCGACATAAGTATACAATATTATTAAACCGGATTGCTATTATGCAATTGGGGTGCCGGCATCTTCAAACCTGATATGGCCATGTACAAGATCTTGTACGGTATCTGCGATAGTATCAACGGAGGAGCGGACCTGTTTCATGGAATCGCGGTCCCGGATGGTGACGGTGCCGTCCTTAAGGGTATCGTAATCCACTGTTATGGAATACGGTGTACCGATCTCATCGTTCCTGCGGTAACGCCTGCCGATGGTGCCTGAATCGTCATAGGCTGCCATTACACCTTTTTGCTTGAGTGCAGATTCTATCTCCCTTGCCGGTCCCTTGAGTTCATCACGGGTCAAGAGTGGGAATATAGCAGCCTGCACCGGTGCGACTTCACTTTTCAATCCCATAACGATCCTGCCCTCTTCCTCGCCTTCCACATCTTCTTCCCTGAAAGCGTGCTCCAGGACTGCATAGATGATCCTATCAATCCCGAAAGAAGGTTCTATGACATGAGGCACGATGTTTTCGCCATGAATGGTCTCTGTCAACTGCCGGACTTCGAACATGTCGGGCGATATGGTCACCTCTTCCCCGTCTACATTGATCGTTATCGCATCACCGGACAGGTTTTTGGCATCAATGGAATTCAATGCATCTATCACGACTTTTGCCTGACCTTTGAACGCGGGTCCTATCTTACCCATGTTAGGTTTGACCGCTGTTCTCTCAACAATCTTTGGTTCATCATATTCCATATACACTGAAAGGTCCGTCTTACTCACCCTGCTGTGGGCATTAAGGTCATAGTCGGTACGGTCGGCGATACCCACTATCTCAACCCAGCCGAACCTATCCGACAATATCTCTGCATCCCAGCAGTCCACAGCATAATGGGCCATCTCATACTTCATGTGCTGCCTGAACCGTATCCATTCAGGGGATACGCCTACCCGCAGCAGGAACTGGTAGGTTAAAGCAACGGCATATGCCAGGAATTGATGGGCGATGATACCCTGCTCCACGGCTTCGCCCAGGGTCATTTTCATATTGTCCTGGCCTGACGACTGGGCCGGGTCTGAATATAATATTACTGCATAATCCTTGATTCTGTCAAAGCCGGGATGACTCTTGTCCCTGGGGTCCACGAAAATTTCAGCTTCTGCCTGGGTGAATTCACGCAACCTTATAACACCCTGGCGCGGGGAAATTTCGTTACGGTATGCTTTTCCTATCTGTGTGACCCCAAAGGGCAATTTTTCCCTGTAGAACCGCAGCAGTCTTGGGAAATCCACGAACATACCCTGTGCAGTTTCAGGGCGCAGGTAACCAATACGCTTGGAACCGGGACCGATAGATGTACTGAACATCAGGTTGAATTCGTACACAGCGCCCAGTTCGCCTTCACAGTCAGGGCATTTGATGTTGTTTTCTTTTATGATAACGGTAAGTTCGTCAGAGGACAGCGTATCCGGGTTGCTGGCCACATCCTCGACAAGATGGTCGGCCCTGAAGGATTCATAACACTTCTGGCATTCGGTCAATGGGTCAGAGAAACCGCCAACATGTCCCGAAGCAACGAACACGTCCTCGATACCTATTGTTGGTACCTCGATCTCGTAGTAACCTTCGTTTATGACAAAAATATCGCGCCAGATGTTCTCCACCCTGCGCTTTAACATGGCACCCAGGGGTCCGTAGTCGTAGAACCCGGCCGCACCGCCATAAATCTCAAATGAATTCCAAAGGTAGCCCCGCCTCTTTGCCAGTTCGATAACGCTGTCGTATTTATCCATATACATCACGTGTCCTGTTTATACGGCTCATTGATGTCGGCGGGATAGATATTATTTACCCCACGGCTCAATCAGCAGTTCATCAATGTATATGTCTTTTCCTGTTTTCACCATATACAGCCGGGTCCACAAGACTATTATCAACGGTTGTAGGGTTACAAGCAGTATAAACTGGCTGCCAAATGACCACGCAATATTCATGCTCTCGCTGCCTGCTATTGCAATGACATTGCCTGTAATGTAGAACGTAACTCCTACAACTGCTGAGATTACAAAAATAATAATCCACAGGATAAGAACACTGGATTTGTTGTCCTTAAAGAATTTCACCCCTTCAGTGATACCGTCAATTGCGCTAATATGCTCAATTACTATTTTATAAATGACCACTGAAAATAGTAAATCCAGTATCAGCAGATACAGTAACCATAATAATATGCCAATGAACAGAAGCATTATTCCGCCTGTAAACTGGCTGGAATCTATGAGTTCCATATTGTTCCTGACCAGTATGGCGCCGGGGACCACGAACACAATACCGACAAGTTCTACCAGCAGCATTAAAAAATTGGCCAAAAAGACATTAACAAAATTAATGCCTGCCGTATTGAACATGTCTGCCAGGGTAGTGTCGCCATTTGCAGTGGCATTTTGACTCATGCCTACCGCTCCTGTAAAGAAGTAGGATTGGAACAGGAGCAAAACAATGAAGACCAGTATGACCAGAATAGCGAATGAAGTGATGTTCCCACCTATAGCGGTTGACATGAGTTCCATTAGTTCATCATCATTCATAGTAGCAATATTATCGAGAGAACTAGTGCCAAACAATATCAATATCCCGACTACTGCCGCTGCGAACATGACTGCTATTTGTATTACGTAATTGAAAATCAACGGGATACAGATGTTCAGGTTGCGGCTCCATACATGAAATCCTTTGCTTATGATGTTTTCAAGACTCTCGTTCATGCATACTAATCTACAATCTCACTATAAAAATAATGCGGGTTATAGATGAAAATAGTTGATGAAATAATGAATATGACCAGAAATAATTGTGTAAAGGATTTATGTTTGCACACATATTTTGTTTATCTTAGTCGTTCTACTCTGCAGCTCTGCTGCGGTTGGGTGTGCCGGCGCAACGTTTGACTTTTATTTAGTTATGAAGGGAAAATAACACTAGTGTCAAGTCAACCATGAAACGTATAGCGACTATCTACCATATCTTATATGGCGCTGGCGGATTTAAAAAAATCAGTATGACACTTTACGCTTGACTTGACACTAGTTCTTGTTTGGTATACACAATGTATTTATTGTATAGTGTGGTAATAAGTCCACTTTGCCACGCCACAATAAACAACTAAAATAAAATATTTCAATATTATTATACTCGGAGGAACAATAATTGGCCAGAATGCATACCCGGAGAAGGGGACAGTCAAGATCAACAAAACCACTTAGAAAAGAAGCACCAGAGTGGGTCACTTTAGCACCAGATGAGATTGAGAAAAAAGTAGTGGAACTTTCCAAACTGGATAATTCCACTAGCAAGGTAGGTATTATCCTGAGGGACATGTACGGTGTTCCTGACATCACCCTTTCAACAGGTAAAAAAATGAGCAAGATACTGAAAGATAATGATGCTGCACCTGAACTGCCTGAGGACTTTACCAATCTGGTGACCAAGGCATTGAGGCTCAGGAATCATTTGATTGCTAACCATAAAGACCAGCATAACAAGAGGGCGCTCAATATTACCGAAGCAAAGGTCAGGCGTCTGGGTAAATACTACCGCCGGTCCGGTGTTTTGCCTGTAGATTGGAAATACGACCCCAAGACTGCAGAGCGTTTAATCACACAATAGTTTTAGTTGATGGTATATCCATCAACTATTTCATCTATTTTTACAATTATTCCTAAATGACTTCAGCGTTGCTTTCTCTTGGACACAGGGTAGCAAAGGCCATTGAAGATTACCATTTTATAAGAATCATATCCCACAACGATGCGGATGGGATAACGGCAGCAGGAATCATGTCCAATGCATGCCTGCGGTCAAATATTATATTCCAGACAAGCATTGTCAGTGCTCTTAACCAGCAGGTCATAGACAAGGTCAATTCACATATTTATGGAAAGGGCGGTGCTGTCCTGTTCTGTGATATGGGCAGTGGCCAGCCTGAATTACTGGAACAGATAGAGAACGATGTAATTATTATTGACCATCACCAGATAGTGGGGGACCATAGTGGACGTGTCCAGATCAATCCGATGATGGTAGATATAGACGGTTCACGATTTTTATCAGCTTCAGGTACAGCCTACTTTGTGGCTCGTGCCATGGGCAGCAATGTTGACCTGGCAGGGTTGGCGCTTACAGGTGCCATAGGGGATAAACAGACAATGGAAGGGGCCAACGCAGAGATATTGCGGGAGGCTGTGGATGCAGGTGTGGTGTCCGTGGAACCTGGTCTCAGGATTATCGATGGTGATGTGGGTGAGGTGTTGCTGACAATGACCGAGCCCTACCTGGATACGGCAGGCGATAAAGCAGCTACCAGGCAGTTCCTGGATGAACTGGGTTTAAAAGGTACCCTGCAGAATATGGGGACGGAAGAATTGACCCGAATGGCCTCGGCCCTGGCGCTTAAAATTGCTTCCCGGGCAGAACCAGCAGCGATACAGTCACTTGTCGGGGATGTGCTGATATTGAACCGGGAAGTGGTGTCCAACATATACAGCCTGGAATGGATGCTTAACTGCTGCGGTAAAGTTGACCAGCCCGCACTCGGCCTTTCTCTGTGCATGAGGGATGCAGGCGCGGTGGATGAGGTGCGGGCATTGTCATCCATATACCAGCAAACTGTAGTGGAACAGGTACGAGCAGCACAGGAATTAGTTAAGGATATGGAGCATATAAGGTATGTGACTCTGGAAAATGTAACTGGTACAGGTATCATTGGCGGCACTTTGATACGTTATGTTTACCCAGACAAGCCTTTCATTACTTTGAATAAGGTGGAAGATATGGTCAAGGTATCAGCGCGGGGCACCCGGAATCTGGTTGATAACGGGCTGAACCTGGCTGTTGCTATGCGCGAGGCTGCCAAAGGTGTGGGCGGGCAGGGTGGTGGTCACGATATAGCCTCGGGGGCAAGTATACCTCCAGGTACAAGTGAAGAGTTCCTGAGTGCTGTGAACATTATTGTGGGAGGTCAGCTGGCATGAGGATAAGGGGTAAGATAGTGATGAAGAGCGAGCATGTAACTGAAGTGGCTGAAAGAATAAACCGCTCAATTGAGCCTGACAACTTGAAAAACATTACTACCGAGTATGGCGAAGGGTTGGTGACCACTCGTTTTGAAGCAGAGAAAATAGGAACTTTAATTGCTACTGTAGACGATTATATCATGAATGCAAGGATAGCGGACGATATTATAAAAGCAGTTGATAAAGATAACAAAAAGGATAGCGAGGATGATAATTGATGGAACTCCATTTCAGGATTAAAGGAATGTTTAGGACCAGTGCTGACCCCAGTCCGGCAAAGGATGAGGTGTTGGAACTGCTGGAAAATGCCAGAACTACCATTTTGTCCAAGGGTGCGCCTGAGGGTAAAGGTGCCGAGATAACCATGGTAGATGTGAAGGATAACGGAATTGAAATGGAGATTACATCTGGCAGGTTTGTAAGGGTACACGATGCCATGCTGCGACTTCGAAAACCCCTGGCAGAACTGCTGGGAAAGGGGCACCGTATCGGTATCAGGGGAATTGACATATCTGAATATACGGTTACTATTCCATCGGAAAAACCGTTGAAGCCATTGAAGATACCGTACGTGAGCAGTATGTATTATGAGGATAGCGCCATTGTGCTTTCACTGGATGTGGGGGAGTCTGAGATCGAAAAACGCATCCCGGACCGTATCATCACGCTTATCGAGGATAAGGTGGCTGCCCAGTCCTACGGAGGCAAGGGCGAGCACTGGAACTTGCTGTGGGAGAGCGTTAAAAAGGAGCGTGTGTTCAATAAGGATCCTACCCAGGAGATGATGAAGCAGGGTTGGTTAAAGCGGGGTGCCAGCAGGGGTCAGTGGATACACGGGCCGCAGAGTGTGGCAGTGTTCAGGGCTTTTGAGCGTATTGTTATTGAGGAGATTGTAAAACCGCTGGGGTACAGGGAGATGATCTTCCCCAAACTGGTTACCTGGGATGTGTGGCAGCGTTCTGGTCATGCTAAGGGTGTGTATCCTGAGATATACTATGTGTGCCCGCCCAAGACCCGTGACCCTGAGTTCTGGG
>JAGLRT010000120.1 GCA_023136155.1 Methanosarcinales archaeon | reverse complement strand
TGCTTGACATACTGGGAAACGAGAACCGCAGGAAAATCCTCCGACTACTTGCCTCCAGGCCCTGCTACGTCGGCGAGATAAGCGAACGTATCGGGCTTGGAGCCAAAGCGGTTCTGGGACATCTGGATATGCTTGAGCAGAATGGCATGATCCGTTCAGACACTAACGAAAGGCGACGGAAATATTACCAGATAACAGAAAATCTGAAACTGGAAGTGTTTGTGTCGCCATACTCCTATACAGTAGAAACAAGTACGGTCCATCAGCATCCGTCAGGGGATGGAGGAGAGGAACCATTCCCTGGCCAGGCAGATGATGCAAAGGCTATAGATGCACTAAAAGAACTCAACCGCAAACTCTTTGAATTGGAATCGAGGCGGCGGGGGTTGGCAAACCACCAGCGGAACATCGAAGGCGAGATGACAGATGTCATGGCACATTGCATCGATTGGCTCCATGAAGTGGCACAAGACCATCTGGAAGCTGACATATTGATGACAGTAATAAGAGAACCACAGAATAGGCGTTCTCTTTCCATGAATCTGGGACTTCCTGAATACTTCATTGAAACACCGGTCCAATCATTGATCGATCGTGGTGTAATGAACGAGAGGCAAATCAACAATCGACAATTGTTAACGCTGATAGATGGATGAACAGGATTATTAATATAAGTGAGATAGATAATAGATGTATAACTAAAATAACAAAATTACAATTACAGAAAAACAAAGGAGAAATGAAAAATGGCCAAAGAATTAACACTCAGGGTCGCAGAATCCCATCATAGGGATGTGGGGCGTGACATCGCCCGTATCGAGCGTGAAAAGATGGAAGAGCTTGAACTGGTAAGCGGCGACTACATAGAGATCAATGGCAAGGACACCACCTATGCTATTGTTTGGCCTGCTTACCCTGAGGACAGGGGTAAGGAGGTGTTAAGGATTGACGGCAATATCAGGAATAACGCCCGGGTGAGCCTGGATGATAAGGTAATGATCAAAAAGGCAGAGGCTAAGGAAGCAAAGAGAATCACCCTTGCACCAACGCAGGCCGTCAGGATGGTGGGAGGTACGCAGTACATTCACAGGCTGCTGGAAGGCCGGCCTATCAAGAAAGGACAGCAGATAAGGATTGAAACGGTCAGCAATCCATTGAACTTTGTTGTGGTAACCACACAACCAACTGGTCCGGTGTTCGTGGGTAAGAGCACGACCATCCACCTCAAGGAAGAGGTAGTCAACCAGAGCGAACTTATTGGTGCACCACATACCACCTATGAGGATATCGGAGGTTTGAGACGCGAGATAGAACTTGTCAGGGAGATGATAGAACTTCCGTTGCGCCATCCGGAACTATTCCTGAAACTGGGAATTGAACCGCCAAAAGGCGTCCTGCTCCACGGGCCGCCAGGCACGGGCAAGACCTTGATAGCCAAGGCAGTAGCCAATGAGACCGATGCTAATTTCGTGTCCATCAGCGGTCCTGAAATTGTATCCAAGTATTACGGCGAGAGTGAAAAGCATCTCCGGGACATCTTTGATGAGGCTCAAAAGAATGCGCCCACTATCATATTTATTGATGAGATAGATAGTATCGCTCCCAAGCGGGGCGAGGTTACTGGTGAAGTAGAGCGTAGGGTAGTTGCCCAGCTGCTCAGCCTGATGGATGGGTTGAAAAACAGGGGCGAGGTCATCGTCATCGCTGCTACGAACAGGCCAAATTCCATTGATGAAGCTCTACGCCGGGGCGGCAGGTTCGATCGTGAGATTGAAATCGGCATCCCGGATGCGAATGGCAGGCTGGAAATTCTCCAGGTACACACTCGAGGCATGCCGCTCATATTGGAACTTACAGGTGAAGGAAATGATGACGGCAAGCTTAAGGTGATAGCCGACCGTACACATGGGTTTGTTGGCGCTGACCTGTCATCACTTGCCAAGGAAGCTGCCATGCACGCATTGCGCAAATTCCTTCCAGAGATAAACCTTGAGGAAGAAATACCTGATGAAGCGCTGGACAATCTGATGGTAACCACTACTGACTTTGAAGATGCATTGAAGAACATTGAACCTTCGGCATTGAGGGAAGTATTCTTTGAGGTACCCCAGTTGAAATGGGATGATATCGGCGGACAAGACGACGTCAAAAAAGAATTAATCGAAGCAGTTGAATGGCCACTGAAATATCCGGAAGCCTTCGAAGCTATTAAGACCAAACCGCCAAAAGGTATTCTGCTCTTTGGTCCGCCCGGGACGGGTAAGACTATGCTTGCCAAGGCGGTAGCTAACGAAAGCGAGGCAAACTTCATAAGTATCAAAGGCCCTGAACTTCTGAACAAGTATGTTGGCGAGAGCGAAAAAGCTGTACGTGAAGTGTTCAGGAAGGCCAGACAGGCCAGTCCCACAATCATCTTCTTTGATGAATTGGACAGCATTGCACCCACCAGAAATACCGGGGATGACACTCATGTGACTGAGCGAGTAATCAGCCAGATACTCACTGAGATGGACGGTATGGAAGAGTTAAAGGACGTGCTGGTGATTGCGGCGACAAACCGGCCTGACATGGTGGATGCTGCACTGCTGAGGCCCGGACGGCTTGATCGACTGATATATATCATGCCACCTGATAACGAAGCAAGGAAGGCCATATTCCAGATACACATAAAGGATAAAACCGTCAAGGATGTTGACTTGAACGAACTGGCAAGAATGACTGATGGATACGTGGGTGCTGATATAGAAGCAATATGTCGTGAAGCATCCATCGTAGCACTTCGTGAGATTATCAAACCGGGTTTATCAAGGGAAGATGTAAAAGAATATTCTAAATCCATAACTATTGATATGGGACATTTTGACCAGGCATTAGTCAGGGTTAAACCCACAACGTCAAGGAACAAACTTCAGGACTATTCGAAAGTAGCCCAGGAATTTGCCAGGTATTCCACTGTAGGTGCAAAAGGTGAAGCTGAAGAGAAACTTGGAATATACGCATGAAAATACAGATTAAATTAATGAGGTGAATAATTATGAGGGACAGACGAAGAAGGGACGTGTTTGAAGACATGTTCGAAGAGATTGACGAGATGCTTGGCAACATGTTGAATTCAAGGCTTGAAGCGGGTGAAGGTGCAAGTGGTGAACCCATGGTATGGGGCTTTTCCATGACCCAGAAAGGTGACGGTCCCCCCGAGATCAGGGAATTCGGGAATGTGGATCCATTTTCTGATACCGGATTGCCAGATGAGTTGGCAGCCTACTCCCAGCAAATTGAGGGGGGCATGAGGAAGCCCCTAATTGATATCATAGAGGCTGAGGACTCACTTCATGTGGTGGTTGAGATGCCAGGTGTTTCCAAGAAAGACATTACCCTTGATTCCAATGGGACTATGCTGGATATCAGGGCACTAACCGAGGACAGGAAGTATTCCGAACATGTGGAACTGCCTGCCAAGGTGTTGCCTGATTCGGCAGAAGCCACTTATAAAAATGGTGTGCTGGAAGTGATTTTCCAGTATGATAAGTCTGATAAACGTTCTATTAAGGTAAGTTAAGCCTTGATACATTTATGCGCCGGTATTGTGTGGTTTTACCGGCGCATATTGTCTTTTTTTATTTGATGTCGTTAGCACCGATTAACAGGTAGTTTTACATCAAACATCCCATCTCACGATACATCCTTATATCCTCCTGTACCATACAACACAGCATGGCAAGTTACAAGAGGATAGTAAAAGTTGTAATAAAACAATCTGATGTCCTTCTTGAAGTTGTAGATGCCCGGTTTCCCGATGAGACACGAAACAGCGAGGTTGAGCGTGATATAGCTCGTGCAAAAAAGCCGTTCATTATTGTCCTTAACAAATGCGACCTTGTATCAAAGGAAAAACTTGAGAAAACCAAAACCCGGCTGTCAAAAATTGCACCCACGGTCTTTGTGTCCAGTAAGGACAGGTTCGGGACAACAATGTTGCGGCACAAGATACTTGAAACCGCCAACATAAGAGGGCGCGAAATACTGGTGGGTTCCCTTGGATATCCCAACACAGGCAAGTCATCGGTGGTCAATGCCGTGACAGGGAAACACAGTGCCGGTACATCCTCAATATCCGGACATACAAAGGGCGTGCAGCATATTAAAGCAGGTTCCCGTATCAAGTTCATTGATACTCCAGGGGTGATTCCTTTTGACGAAAATGACGAGACTATTCAGGGACTGCTTGCAGTAAAAGATTCAACTCACCTGCAGGACCCAATCGGTGTTGCTTTGAAAATAATTGAAAAATTAAGCGATGAAAATAAAACATCCCTGGAATCTTTTTATCATGTCATGATAGAGGGAGAGAATTCTTATGAGGTGCTTGAACTGATTGGCAAGCAGCGGAACTTTTTGAAAAAGAAGGGTGAGGTTGATGAGAACAGGGCTGCAGTCATGATAATTAATGACTGGCAAAAAGGGCGGCTAATCATTTAGTCGGTTTAAGCAGCTTATTCTACAACTGTTGTGTGGATTTCCTTTACTCTTCCTACCTGACCATCTTCTAATTGAACCTTTATTCCATGTGGATGACTGGAAGAGTTGGTCAGGATTCTCTTTACAATACCTTTGGTTATTTTTCCGTTCCTCTGGTCTTGTTTTAGCACAATTCTCACACTTAATCCTGGTTTGATGTTTTTTCTGGTATTGCCTTCGTTCATGGTGGAATGTGGGTTTATGGTTATTTAAGCATATACATTTTCGGGACTGCACATAAGTCGGATCTATGGATTAGTTTATATATCATAAAATAGGAACTGTGCCATAGTATACCTACAACGCACGAGGTTATGAAATGCAAACAAAAGATAACGTTCTGAAAGCTGTTGAAGAAAATGATGTAAAGTTCATCCGATTGTGGTTCACAGATATTCTGGGGACCATGAAGAGCTTTGCTATAACCAAAGAGGAATTAGAACTAGCCATGGATGAAGGCATGGGATTTGACGGTTCTTCTATTGAGGGATACCGGGATATCGAAGAGAGTGACATGGTCGCTATGCCTGACCCCTCCACTTTCCAGATATTGCCATGGAGACCACAGGAAAGAGCCACTGCAAGGATGTTCGTGGATGTCTTAAACCCGGATGGCAGTCCCTTTGAAGGCGACCCCAGGTATGTGCTCAAACGAAACCTGAAGCATGCTGCTGATAAAGGATATACTTTATATGTAGGTCCTGAACTGGAATATTTCTATTTCAAATCCTGTGACAAAACTGAGGTAATCGACAAAGGCGGTTACTTCGACCTGACACCTCTTGACCTTGCTACTGACCTGCGCAGGGAGACAGTGTTTGCACTTGAGAACATGGGCATCAAAGTCGAGTACAGCCACCATGAAGTAGCACCTAGCCAGCACGAGATCGACCTCAGGTACAATGAAGCATTGAAGATGGCAGATGATACCATGACCTACAGGCTGGTTGTCAAGGAAGTCGCACAAAAGGAAGGCCTGTATGCTACATTCATGCCCAAGCCCATCTTTGGTGAGAATGGTAGTGGTATGCACATACATCAGAGCCTTTTCAAGGGAAGTTCCAATGCATTCTATGATGCAAATGAGAAGTACAATATCTCAAAAATCGGTCAAGGCTATATTGCAGGCATCCTGAAATACGCTAATGAAATGTGTTCCGTACTGGCCCAGACCGTGAACAGCTACAAGCGCCTGGTGCCTGGATATGAGGCTCCGGTCTATGTGGCGTGGGCAAACCGGAACCGCAGCGCCCTTGTAAGAGTACCAATGTACAAACCAGGTAAGGAACTGGCAACAAGGATGGAACTGCGCTGTCCGGACCCTGCATGCAACCCGTACCTGGCATTCTCTGTAATGCTGGCTGCTGGTCTTGAGGGTATCGAGAAAGGATATGAACTTGAAGACCCGGTAGAGAAGAACATCTTTGCAATGAGCAAGACTGAAATGAAGAGTGCCGGTATCAAATCACTTCCATCCAACCTGAAAGAAGCTATCGATGCTACAGAGCAGAGCGAACTCGTTCGCAAGGCTCTGGGTGACCATATCTTTGACAGATTCATCGAGATTAAGAACAGGGAATGGGATGATTACAGGATACAGGTAACTCCATATGAGGTGGATAAATACCTGAGTGTTCTGTAAGGAGAAAAAACTCAAACCTTCAATGTCATCAATCCCGAGTAGCTATCACCCGATAGGACACTGACCTGGATTACAGGTCATTGCCCGATAGGGCAGTATGAATACCGGGATTGTGACGTCTGCATACTATTTTTACGATTGTAGTATACAGGTACATTTGCCCGGGGTTGAGATGCAGGTAAGCCATAAGGTTGCCAAAAATATATTTGTCCCTTTACATATTTGGTGAATCTGCATAAGGCAGTGATTACTCATTGTCTCCTGCATAATTCTCTTCCCTGGTCATCTAATCTATCATTAATGTAATAAAATTTCTTTTTTTTCCTGACCTCAATCTATAATACTAGTGACATACAATAGGAGAGCCCTGGCCTACTGTATATTATATAAATCAACCCCTATGGATTAAATTGGTGAAACTATGACCAAACCTTCACAGCTTTTAGAAGATATGGGATTTAGCATACAGACCTGTATGCAGTGTGGTACTTGCACGGGCGGTTGTCCCTCTGGTACTTACACAAGTCTGAATACCCGTCGTATTGTACAATCGGCCCGTAGGGACAAGGATGTGTTAAATGATGATGACCTGTGGATGTGCACCACATGCTATACCTGTCAGGAACGCTGCCCTCGTGGCATCCAAATAGTGGATGCCATCCTGGGTTTAAGGACCGAAGCAGTTCGAAATGGCATGATGCTGCCCTCACACCGCAAGGTCGCCCGGTTTGTTATCTCCAAGGGACACGCCGTTCCTATTAATGATAATTCGATGACACAAAGGCAACAGCTCGGTATGGACAAGTTACCCGCGAATGTGCACAAATTTCCTGAAGCTCTGGAACAGGTGAAGAAATTGCTTGAATCCACTGGATTTGTGGAACTCATAGCTGAGGAGGACTCAAAATGAAAAACATATCCATCTTTTTAGGATGCATTGTGCCCAATCGATATCCGGGCATTGAAAAGGCTACCAAGCTTGTGCTGGATAGGCTGGGTATCGACTGGTCTGACCTGAATGGTGCATCCTGCTGCCCGGCTCCGGGAGTGTTCAGGAGTTTTGACAAGGCCTCATGGCTGGCACTTGCAACCAGGAATATCGCGTTATCGGAAGTAATGGATCGGGATGTACTCACCATATGCAATGGTTGCTACGGCTCGTTAAGTGATGCAAACCATGAAATGAAGAATAACCCAAAACTGGCAAAAGCAACCAACAAGCACCTTGAGGGCATTGAAATGGAATTCAAAGGGACTTCAGATGTAAGGCATATCGTGGAGTTTTTTTACAAGGAATTGGGAGTTGAAGGAGTCAAGGATAAAGTGAAGCAGCACCTGGACTTGAAAGTAGCAGTTCATTATGGATGTCATTTGATCAAACCATTAAAGGAGAGGGGTTTTGGTTCTGTGGAAAAACCCACATTTTTTGATGAACTTGTGGAAGCAACAGGCGCTACAAGTATAGATTATACTGATAAGATGGGGTGCTGTGGTGCCGGTGGCGGGGTGCGTTCGGCTTTGCTTGACAAGTCACTGGATATGGCTGAACATAAATTCAGGAAAATTGCAGAAGCTGGTGCTGATGTGATTGTGAACGCATGTCCATTCTGCCATTTGCAGCTGGACTTAGGACAGATCGAGGTAAAAGAAAAAAACGGCAATGAATATGCCATTCCTGTACTGCACTTTTCACAGTTATTGGCACTGGCAATGGGTTATTCACCTGATGATATCGGTCTTGACATGAATTTCATTAAAGCCGGAAATATATTGGAGGCGAATGTATGAGCGCAAAAACAGGTGTGTATTTGTGCAGGTGCGGCGGCAATATCGGTGACGTGGTGGATGTCCGGTCCATTGCTGACGAAGTAGCGGCATTATCGGGTGTATCTGTGGTCAATATCCAGGACTACTTATGCAGTAGTGCCGGACAGGGACAGATAAAACAGGATATATTGGATGGTAAAGTGGATAAGGTGGCTATTGGTTCATGTTCGCCTAAATTGCATCTTGATACTTTCAGGTCCATGGCTGCGAAGGCCGGTCTAAACCCTTTGATGCTTGAGATAACAAATGTCAGGGAACAGTGCAGTTGGGTACATCCGGAAGAAGTAGAAGCAACCCGTAAAGCCAGGGGGTTGATGCTGGGTGCTGTGAACCGATTGGATAAACTGGAACCTCTGGATGCGATAAAAAAGGACCTTATTGACAAGGTACTGGTTGTGGGGGGAGGTATTGCCGGTATCACTACCGCCCTGGAACTGGCAGATGACCATGAAGTGGTCCTGGTTGAAAAGGAGCCTTTTATTGGCGGTCACATGATAGGGTTGTCCAAGACATTCCCGACCTTTGATTGTTCGCAATGCATTCTGACACCCAAGATGGTGGCTGTACATATCCACCCGAACATTACCATGCTAACTTCTACTGAAGTTGTGGGCGTGGAAGGAAATGTGGGAGATTACAATATCACGCTAAGGCAAAAACCCAGATATGTGGATATAGAACAGTGCACTTCATGTGGTCGGTGTGCTGCAAAATGCAACAAAAATGCCATATATCTGCCCTTTGCCCAGGCTATTCCCCAGGCATATATCCTTGATATGGAGAAATGTATCGACTGTAAAGCCTGTATTAAAGCCTGCCCTGCTGATGCCATAAATCCGGATGACGAGGGGCAGGATATTGATGTTAATGTAGGAAGTGTGGTCATAGCCACTGGCTTTAAACCATTTGACCCGGCCAGGATAGAGGAATATAACTACTGGCACCCGGACGTGATCACTGCCATCGAGTTTGAGAATATGCTGTCTGCTAAAAGTAAGACCGGGATGCGTCTTGCTAAATCTGATGGCAACATGCCAGAAAAAGTGGCTTTTATCATGTGTGTGGGCAGCCGGGACTTTAACAATTACAACAAACATTGCAGCAAGGTGTGCTGTCTGTATGGACAAAAACAGGCACAACTTGTCAAGAAGATGAACAAGGACGCAGATGTTACCATATTTTATATCGATATGCGTTCGGCAGGACGACGGATGGAAGAGATGTATGAGCACACGCAGGAGAAGGGTGTTCATTTCATAAGGGGAAGGGTAGCCAGGATAGATCCTACTGATGATGGACTTACGCTGAACTATGAGGATACACTGTTGCAGTCAAAGGAGTCAGACATTTTTGACATGGTGGTGCTGTGCCCTTCACTGGAGGCCGCCGAAGGAGCAGACCAGTTGGGCAGGATGTTGAACATCCCACAGGGAGATGACGGATTTATCGAAGAGAAGCATGTGAAGATCGACCCTGTCAGTTCCCTGAATCCCAGCGTGTATGTTGCAGGCTGTGCGGTGGGTCCTAAGGACAT
Source organism: Methanosarcinales archaeon (assembly GCA_023136155.1). GTDB lineage: Archaea > Halobacteriota > Methanosarcinia > Methanosarcinales > Methanocomedenaceae > Methanocomedens_B. Next base: position 13,970 of record JAGLRT010000120.1, on the reverse strand, counting down.
TCATGATTCAGTGACCGAAGGTATCAGCGCTGCCCATAAAGTGGGGCAGTTCCTGGGCAAAGGAGAGATTAGCATTTCCCCTGAAAAACCAGTGATATCAGGTGCCTGCCAGCAATGTGGTACTTGTATCATTGAATGTCCATACGATGCATTATCCGGTGATGGCATACCTGTACTGGAAGCTCTTTCATGTACAGGGTGCGGCATATGTGCGGCAATTTGTCAGTCAGGTGCAATTGAGATACAGAATTACCGGTATAACCAGCTTAAATCCCAGGTTGAAGGCATACTTGCGGCTGGTCCGGGTGTTATTGTATTCATTGACCAGGCTGCATATGCGGCTGCGGACCAGGCAGGCGTGAACCGGAAGGAATACTCGTCCCTCATCAGGTTCGTACAGGTACCAAGTATCCATATTGTCAATGCCGGGTTGGCTAACAATGTTCTGGAGAACGGAGCAAGCGGTATCATGCTGATTGAAGGCACTACTGATGCGAAACTTATCGGGCGTTCCAAAGCCCTGTTCAATACTCTAAAGAAGGAAACTCGGTCCCATAAAAAACCCATACGGTATTCCCATATAGAAACTGCCCAGTACGAGAAGCTTATGAACCTTTTGAATGTGTTTGCAGACCAGGCGTCTAAGAAATCAAAATAAACCCATTCTTATTCCCATTTCATTTGTTCCTGGCCGGAGAGACAATCTGGATGTGCAAAATGAAATGGGGATTCCCTGTTTGAGATTGCCCTCACTGGCGTGTAGTATATAATCACCGTTGATTTTATATATTGGCACATCATTAGTGACCTACCTACTAGCGTCAACATTTATAAAAAAATAGGAGCTTGATTTAATGTCTCATTATGCGATGTTTCTTGGTTGTACTATACCTGCTCGATTTCCATTCATGGAGAAATCCATTAGAATGGTACTCTCTGAGCTTGGCATACAAACAACCGACCTGGAAGGCACCACGTGTTGCCCTACCAAATCCATAGCCAAGGTCATAGGTAGCAAAACCTGGTATGTAACAGGTGCACGCAACCTGGCATTGGCAGAAGCAGCAGGATTGGATATCCTCACCCCTTGTAATGGCTGTTTTAGCAGTCTTAAGGCAGTGGTCACTGACCTGAACATGGACTTAAATCTGTATGATTCCGTGAATCAGGAACTTGCACGTGTCGGCCTGGAATATACTGGCAAGGTTAAAGTAAAACACCTGGTGCAGGTACTCCATGACGATGTTACGGCTGCAGAGATCAGGAAAAAGGTAGTAAAACCCCTCTCCGGCATGAAACTGGCAGTACATTATGGCTGTCATATGGTGCGGCCGAGTAGTGCTATTCACTTTGATGACCCCAACCGTCCCAGTAAGTTCGATGTACTGGTGGAAGCCACTGGTGCCCTGAGTGTTGATTATAATACCAAGATGATGTGTTGCGGGAATGACCTGAACTCGGTTGGCGAATCCGATGCTGCTATTGCCATGGCCAGAGAGAAACTGCTGGAGACCCAACAAATAGCTGATGGAATGACCACGGCATGTCCTGCATGCTTTAACCAATATGACTCCAAGCAATACCTGATGCGAAAAAAGGGTGAACATATTGACATGCCTGTTATCTATTTAACTGAAATACTGGGACTAAGTTTTGGTTTTTCACCTGAGGAGATGGGCATGAAAATGCACAGGGTCGATACTACACCATTTTTGGAAAAATGGGGCCAGAGAACAGCGTATCTGGAAGATGTAAAAAAGAGTTTTGACCTTGATATGCTTGAAAGGTGTTATCAGTGCGGAGCATGCATGGATGATTGCCATGTAGTCAAGATAAATCCGGATTTTGATCCTAACCGGGTCATTGGTGATATTCTGGCAGGAAAATTAGACGAAGTATTAAATGGCCCTGATGTCTGGCGGTGTATTAGCTGTTATACCTGCTTTGAATTGTGTCCTCAGAAGTTCGGAATGAACAAGGTTTTCGAAAACTTAAAGCAGTTAGCTTACCAGATGAATATAACACCTGAAGGTGTGGACGGGGGTATCAAAATGCTGTTAGGGACTGGTAGGTTGGGTGAGCCTACGGCAATGAGAAAGAAATTAAAATTACCTGAACTCCCCAAGAGCGGGAGCAAAGATTTGAGAATACTGCTAGAATTAGATAAGGAGAGTGAGAGCCAATGAGATGTAATACGCGAATACCCAGCGGATGTGCGATATCGGGATTGATGTGTGAAAGTGGAGATAGAATAGACGGCTCTGCTATAATTAATTCCATTGCCCTGATGCATGACAGATCAAACGGACTTGGTGGGGGTTTTGCAGCTTATGGTATATATCCCAGGCGTTCAGACCAGTATGCATTCCATATGATGTTTGATGACCTTGCTGCCAAAGAGAATTTCGATGAGTACGTCAAAGACCATTTTATTGTCGAAAAGGATGAGATTATACCAACCCGGCCATTTGGTAATATTACCAACCCACCATTATTATGGAGATATTTCCTGAATGTAGACGAAAAAAAACTGGAGTTTGTCGAAGATAGGGAATATGTGGTTAATAAGGTCATGGAGATAAACTCAAAGGTTCCTGGTTCATTCGTATCATCTTCAGGAAAGAATATGGGTGCTTTCAAGGGTGTGGGATATCCTGAGGATATTGGTCATTTCTATAAGCTGGAAGAATACAAAGGATATATCTGGACCTCACACGGCCGGTTCCCTACCAATACTCCTGGCTGGTGGGGTGGAGCCCACCCGTTCGGACTGCTTGACTGGAGCATCGTACATAATGGCGAGATATCCTCATACGGCATCAACAAGCGTTACCTTGAAATGTTCGGATACAAGCTTGAGTTGCGGACCGATACAGAAGTCGTGGCGTATCTCTTCGATCTGCTGGTACGCAGGCACAACCTTCCCATGGAAATGGCGATCAAGGCCTTATCGGCTCCATTTTGGGACAGCATTGACAGGATGGAACCACAGGTCAAGGAATTGATGACCGCCATCAGGATGGTTTATGGCGGAGCGCTGTTAAACGGTCCCTATAGTATAATACTTGGACACAGCAGAGGTATGATGGGCCTGAATGACAGGATTAAACTGCGTCCAATGACCTGCGGGCGCAAGGATGATATGTTGTATATGTCGTCTGAAGAGAGTGCCATACGGGAGATAGAGCCTGATCTGGATATTGTCTGGAGTCCGAAAGCTGGTGAAGCTGTCATTGGTACCTTAAACGGGGATGTGGAATAAATGGTAACAGAATTGTCGTCGGTATCCCAGATACCACCTGAGTTCCATGTCAAGGTGGATCATGATCAGTGTAGGCGTTGTAAACGATGTGTGTTAAATTGCAGTTTTGGTTGTATGCAATTCAAGGATAAGGTCACTCCTGACCACAGCAAATGTGTAGCTTGTCACAGGTGTACTACATTTTGTCCTGAGAATGCCATTTCAATAACTCCTCATCCCATAACGTACAAGGAAAATGCCAACTGGACCGAACGTATAAGGCAGAATACCCTAAAACAGGCCGAGACCGGCGGGATATTACTTACCGGCATGGGTAACCCCAAGCCGTATCCTATATTGTGGGACCACTTGCTCATTGATGCGTGCCAGGTCACAAATCCGTCCATTGACCCGCTGCGGGAACCCATGGAATTGCGAACATTCCTTGGTAGCAAGCCAAACCACCTGGAGTTCGAGCGGGACGAGCATAATAATGTCAAGTTGAAGACGCAGCTTGCTCCACAGATACAGCTGGATATACCAGTGATATTTGCAGCTATGAGCTATGGTGCTGTGAGCCATAATGTGCACAAGTCACTGGCAATTGCTGCTAATAAGATGGGGACATTGATGAATACCGGAGAGGGTGGACTGCATGAGGACCTGTATCCTTATTCGGGCCGCATTATGGTGCAAGTGGCTTCCGGCAGGTTCGGAGTACACAGTGATTACCTGAAAGCCAGTGCGGCTGTGGAGATAAAGATCGGACAGGGTGCTAAGCCTGGTATTGGTGGGCACCTTCCTGGTGAAAAGGTCGGACTGGAGATTTCAAAGACTCGGATGATACCTGCAGGTACAGATGCTTTGTCTCCGGCACCACATCATGATATTTACAGTATCGAAGACCTGTCACAGTTGATATTTGCCATCAAGGAGGCTACTGATTATGAAAAGCCTGTTTCGGTCAAGATAGCGGCCGTGCACAACGTGGCTGCTATTGCCAGTGGGATTGTACGGGCAGGGGCCGATATTGTTACTATTGACGGGTTCAGGGGCGGCACAGGTGCCACTCCGGCTATTATCAGGGACAATGTGGGTATACCCATTGAACTGGCCCTGGCCGCTGTTGACCAGAGGCTCAGGGATGAGGGTATCCGCAATCAGGCCAGTCTTGTGTGCGCTGGCAGTATTCGTGAGGCTGCTGATGTTGCCAAGGCTATTGCACTGGGAGCTGATGCATGTGTTATTGGTACGGCTGCACTGGTGGCACTGGGATGCAGGGTATGCCAGAAATGCTATACCGGTAACTGCGCATGGGGTATCGCCACCCAGCGGCCCGAATTGACACGAAGGTTAAACCCTGATGTGGGTTCAAAGCGGTTGTGCAACTTGCTGACGGCATGGGGCCATGAACTGCAGGAAGTGCTGGGTTCTTTGGGTGTTAACAGCATCGAGAGCTTAAGGGGCAGCAGAGAACGACTGAGAGGTGTTGGCCTGGATAAGGAGACACTTGAAATACTGGGTGTTAAGCCCGCTGGTGTGGGCATGTGAGGTGACTGGTATGGTAATGACTATTGATGCTAAAGGAATGTACTACAGGGAATTGAACAAGATGATAAGGACTGCCATAGAGGATGGCGATACTGAGTTCGTTCTGGACAACATAAACGGGCAGCGGTATATCGGGGATGGTATCAAGGCGAAGGCCAGGATAACCATAAACGGTACGCCGGGAAATAACCTGGGCATGTTCATGAACGGCCCATCCATTGAAGTGTTTGCCAATGGGCAGGATGGCATCGCCAATACTATGAACAGTGGTGAGATAATTATCCACGGCATGGTTGGAGATGTGATAGGTTACGGTATGCGTGGCGGGAAGCTCATGATAGAGGGCGATGTTGGATACCGTGTCGGTATTCACATGAAGGAATACAAATCCCAGGTCCCTGCCATAGTGGCAGGGGGTTGTGCCGGTGATTTCTATGGAGAATACATGGCTGGCGGTGTAATGATACTGCTGGGGTTGGGTTCTGGTGAGGATAAGCCCATTACCGGTGACTACCTGGGTACTGGTATGCATGGTGGTGTGATATTCCTGCGCGGTGAGGTTGAAGATTATCAACTGGGCGCCGAGGTGGCTGTTTTTGAGCTTGATGAAAAGGATGTGAAGCTGGTAACCAAGCATGTGAAAGAGTGGTGCGGGCATTTCGGGCATGATGTAGAGGAGATAATGTCCGGACCATTCATTAAATTAAAAGCCATAAGCAGCAGGCCCTACGGTAATTTATATGCGTATTGATTATTATTTACAAACTAAATAATATAAGCTAATATCCCGCAATCTCAGAGATTTATCCAGGCAGATGTCCTTACTAACACTAATCAGTCTAAGCTTTCTATCAGGATCATTGATAAAATTCACTGATGATATCACTGATAAAAATATGGCAATTCATCCTTTTTTTGCCATACCAAGCGGGCTTGCTTATGGATTGTTGATGGGATATTTAGTGATGATGGACATTGGCGCATCCTACCTTTTTGGCGGTATTGTGCTTGGATGTCTGATAACCGGAAAGATAAACAGTACTGGTCATTACTTTGGGCTTTTTGGCATACTCATTATTAATTTTTTGTATGTCAACACACTTTCCCCATTAGTGTTACTGGTCGGAGCCATGGCTGCCCTGGACGAGTTGAAAGATTTCATCAGGATTCCAGGATCCCTGAAATTTATATTTGATTATAGGATTATCCTGAAAACCGGGATACTAATTTTAGTGATCTTGAATATCCTGAAATTGAATACCCTGATAATTCTCCTTGTTTTTGATCTGGCATATATTTTGACAAATTCTTTGACATCGAGGTTCACCAATGAAGTATGATGCTGCTGTAATTGGTGCAGGGCCTGCCGGATCTTTTGCAGCAATAGGGCTGGCTTCACTTGGATACAGGACTTTGCTAATCGACCCATGTAACAAAAAAAAGGTCTGTGCAGGAATTCTAACGGCACAATACGTCAGAGAGTTTGAAACAGATGAAGTGTACATTGAGAGGAAATTGAAGGGGGTCAAAATATCATTCAGGGATATCAATGGTGAAATTAATTACCGGCAGGCATTTGAGTATTCCATAGACAGGGAGACCTATGATAATTTCAATCTTAATAAAGCCCTGTCTGCAGGTTCTGAGTTGAAAAAAGATGCTGTTGTTTCACTTCATGAAACCGACCAGTGGATTGAGATCAAAACAAAAAAGGATGTCGTATATGCGGATTATGTTGTCATTGCATCAGGTGTGTCAGACCTGGCCACTCAGTTCGGCGGTTTGAAACAATATGCATATTGTATGCAGCAACGAAAAGATGCAACGCCTGATAGCTATTTTGAAATGGATATGAAAACGGACGGGTATTCCTGGGTCGCTCCAAAAAAGGATTATGTGTTGACAGGTACATCCTCCCTGATTGACTATCCTGATATCCCTGGAGATAAGGCATTGATTCCAGTGGGGGGACCTGTAGAAAGAACATATTTCAGCAGAGTCTTATTGGCCGGGGATGCTGCCGGATTTGTATCCCCCTTTGAAGGGGAAGGCATATACTACGCAAGGCGGTCCGGTGAAATTGCCGCTGAGGTCCTGGCAGGAGTTATGTCTGGTGAAAATAATATTGCTGATTATGAGAAGCGCTGGAAAAATGAATTCGATTTTTCGACACTTAATGTGGTCTCAGATTTATTGGCAGATGAGGATGTTTTAGAAAAGTTTGTGCGGGAGATAAGGGATAATGAGGGGTTCAATGAATTTGTGGAGAATATACTGACCAAAGAGAGTAAGGATTTGAGTCCAGGGGACATATCTTATTTGCTTGGGAAGATTGTACATTGATGTTTGGCGATGATAGTGTCTCTTAAGGCTGGTGTTATTATGAAAGAGTTTGAATCTGACAGTGCAAAAGTAAAGATACCAAAAGGGTACCGGATGCCTGTGATAAAAATGTATTTCTGGGTGGGCCTTGTCTCAGCACTGCTGCTAAGACTGGTGATAATTGCGGACCATTATGGAGATATTTATGCACGGGTGCTGTGGTATCTGGGAGTTATGGGGTACTTGTGGTTTTTTGCACATAGGTATCACATTGGTAAGCGCAGGTACGGGGTGATAAAGGACCTGGGGTTACTTGAGAAGATTGACCGGCGGGAAGCTTTTACTGCTGAGGATTTTGAGGGATTGAATTATGTTATGTGGAGCCTTTCTGTGTCCAAGGAACGGTTGAATTATCTTGTTATCTTTGCATTTTCGGTGATTGCTATTGTGCTGTCGCTTGCGCTGGATATTGGAATTGTAGGGTTGTGAGGATAGATGGATAGATGGAAATTGTCATTCATTTGTTGTCTTGCTCTGAAAATAGCATTTTCATACTCATGGGTGTCCTGAAATGTCATGAGCGCTTATTTCCATACCAGAGTTCGGTGATTAAAACCCTGAAAAAACCTCATTATCGAGACTGCCGGAAAAATGATGAAATCGGAACAATTCGTAACACATTCATCAAGTAAATCGATATGCAACGTCATGCTGTAATTATTTAAAATATTGAAAATCATCGAAATATATATTTTTCCGACAATCTCTATCAAAAATGATAAGTATATCACAAGTCATAATTAATTAATCCAAAGCTTTAAACGGAGAAGTAAAGATGAAAACAGAGAAGAAGTTTGGCACCCAATGTGTTCATGCCGGAGAAGCGCCGGATGCTTCATATGGAGCGCATACAACTCCGATATATCAGACTTCCACATTTGTATTTGATAATGCCCAACAGGGTGCTGCAAGATTTAATGGCGAAGAAGAAGGATACATATATGCCCGTGTTGGGCCAAATACACCTACACATGCAGCTTTTGTAGACAAGATATCTTCTCTTGAAGGGGGCGAGACAGGCCAGACTTTCTCATCCGGAATGGCTGCGATAACTGCTGTTGCTCTTTCTCAACTGGAACATGGAGACCACCTTTTGTCAACCAATGTGGTCTACGGTGGTACGTATGGATTATTCTCCTCGATACTGACCAAGTTCGGTATAGAGGTCAGTTTTGTTGATACTTCAGATCACGAGAATGTGAAGAGGAACATAAAAAAGAATACAAAGATGATCTTTTTAGAAACACCAGCTAATCCCACAATGATAGTGAGTGATATTGAAGAGATATGTAACATAGGCAGAGATGTTGGTGCTCTTTGTGTCGTTGACAATACTTTTGCAACGCCTCGCTTCCAGAGACCTCTGCAATTGGGTGCAGATGTAGTGGTACATAGTTGTACGAAATATATTGGTGGTCATGCAGACCTTTTGGGTGGCGTTGTTGTTGGAAAAAAAGAATTTATCGAAAGCATGTCATCAATTGTTAATTTTACAGGTGGAACAATGGGTCCACTTGAAGCCTGGTTATGTATCAGGGGATTGAAGACGCTGCATCTAAGAATGGAAAGGCACGCCAGTAATGCCATGAAAGTGGCCGAATTCCTGGAAGCACATTCCAAAATCGGGTGGGTCAGATATCCCGGATTACCAGGTCATCCACAATATGATCTAGCAAAAAAGCAGATGAGCGGTTTTAGTGGTATGATATCTTTTGGAATTAAGGGGGGCATTGAAGCCGGACAGAAACTTATGAACAGCGTTGAATTGTGTTCATTGGCAGTCAGTCTGGGTGCGGTTGATACCCTGATTCAGCATCCTGCTTCTATGACACACGCGAATGTACCTGGCAAGGTAAGAGCAGAGACTGGAATAACTGATGACCTGGTGAGGATTTCTGTGGGTATTGAAGAAGTGGAAGATATAATCGCGGATCTGGACCAGGCTTTAGCACACCTATGAACAATACGACGGCAGATGTATTCTGAATTGAACTTTGGACAAGTCTATGCTCCTGGCAGTTATCAGATGCAAACAAGTTTTTCCCAGGTTTTCACAGTTTTTCTAAAGTGTTTATCCTTACTTTAAAAAAAGAATCCGTAACGACTGATGAGTACTGCACCATCGATGACTGCCCATACCATGAGGGCACAGTACATTCCTTTCTCGTGAGCAGCATCGTCCATTTCTCCAGCCTTTCGGTGCCAGGCCACAAGCATTCCTATCCAGACCACCATCGCCCCCAGGAGCGGAAACACTGACCAGAGCGTATCAGCTGCATTCCATTGCATGGCTGCCCTGAGTAGGAAGACACCTGCGGCAATTCCAAGAACAATGGTCAATAGCAGGGATGTACGAATACCCAGGACTGTTGCCAGTGTGGTATCACCGCGCTCGCGGTCGGATGGTATCTGGTATATCTGGGTCAGCGGGTAGAATGAACCGAAAAGGAGGCCAAAACCTGCAACCAGGAACCAGCCGGTATTATCGGGAATAATGGCATATGAGCCTGCGACCACCTGTCCGACCATTAAGCCGGATATAGTAGTGCCGCTCCCGTAACCAAGAATGTTAATGGCCAGGTCGCCTCCTGGTTTGCTTTTCCAGCGTGTTACCGGATGAGAATATATGACCGACATCAGGACACAACCAAGTGTCACAAGCCCGAAAGCAGGTGTTATGGTAAAGGCAATTACCGCACCTGCCACCATAAGCAGAAATGAGACCAGCGCTAAATGACTGGGCGGTGGTGGTGGCCTGGCCAGATAGGCAATATCATCTTCGTCACGGTCGTAGGCGCTATTGAAGGCCAGTGTACCACCATTCAGGCACACAACCCAGGCCATCCATGCCCGGACCAGGCCGAACCAGGAGAAGGTTACCGGGCCAGTGTACCAGTTCCCAATGGCTGCTGCAACTGCAGGAGCGCACAGTACCCCAACTGCCAGCTGGAAGGTCAGGATAGGCCATTGGCGGGGGCGCAGTAAAAGTATATAGTCGAATGAAGGACCAAACAACCGTCGTCCCAAAGTTCGTATTGAGGACATTACGTTTGAGATATGGTTTATTGTATTTCAGAATTTACCTTCGATCGTGTAAACCGCTACGGTCCGCCCGGGTTGAGCGAATCCGGTATATTGGATGTCCCGGACAGGCGATTCACGGTAGATTCTCTATGGACCATTTGCTTCAATCAGTTTTTTGGTCGCTATGCAAAAGCAGATCACGGTGTACGGGTAGGTTATCAACCAACCTACCTGAAGGGCACTCCCAACCCCATTTATCACACATAATATTATACCCAGTATTATTGAATATTGCAGGTTTGCCCATCCGATTTCACAGCTTTTTGTAAGGGAATCGATGGCACCTCTTTTCTCATATACGGCAATAGGGATGGCGTACTGGAATAATATGATTAGAACCAGGCCGGGAATTACAAGAAATGTCATACCTGTTAGTATTGCAAGGCCCGCGATTATTACCAGCACCCAGCTGGTGATGAAGTAGTCAAATCCCTTAAGTACATCACTGATTTCCACTTCTTCCCCCCTGATCAGCTTAAACGCCATATAAAAAATGCCAAAAAACAGTGGCGGTGCAGTTATAATAAAAATTGACCCTATTGCTGCGATCAATGTTGCAATGATAAATGTGACAAACTGTTCTTTATATATTTCATAACCTTCACTCAATATATCTTCCACTCTCATGGATTGTGCCTCCATTGATCATTGATTATAATGATTAAATGTTCATTTCATTTATAATTATCTGGCAGATTTTCACACTTTACTTACCCATTCTTCATCCATTTGAGTAAGTCTGGAGTGCACCCACTTACCGTAAGTGCTGTTAACAGGAAAAGTATGAGCGTTCTATTCATAGTGATAATATCTGTGGGTATGATAGCCGACAATAAATTGTGGAATTAATAAACTAATTGTACGGTAAAGTAAACAAAATACAAGTCACTTTTCCCAACCTCATTAACAAATAAAATGCCTGACCATTGATCACCAAGCTCGTCAGTAAAAGACCATGTGCTCAAAGTAATTGAACTATTGCTGACATTCTCTTTTAACTCCCAACCAGCTTCCACAAGTTGATTTTGGTAATGGTCTTCTAATTCCAATACACTTAGTTCGGTTTTCAAGGTAGTTTCTGAATATTGTTGATCATCGCTACCACCCCCTCCTCCCCCTCTTTGTTGGGCTCCTTTTGGTGGTATTAATATTGGTATTACATTTTCAGCTTGGTAAATCCCTTGATATGGGTCTGAATTAATTCTGCAGATTGGATTTCGTGGATTAGTATCCAGGTTCAATCGCACATCAGTTGGCTCATTTCCATTTGATGCGTATGAAGTAATCGTCAAGGAAGGTCCTTTCCCTTCAAATCGACAGAAGATAGTACTTTCAGGCATGTAAAAAGATGTAAAACCACTCTCTTCCGGGTAAAAACCTTTTGTCTCATTCCATCCGGCTTTTTCCAGGTTATTTTTGTAAAAATCTACAATTTCACTCGGATCTTCCTGTACGTCAAGGATTATCTGAATTTGTTGATATTCGTCAGAGTAAACTGAACTGCCTATAACCACAGCATCTTCTGGAATGGGAACCACAACTGGTAGATTACCAGGAAGCTCACCGGGAAAAAGAGAGATGTTCATTATTCCGGGATAAGTAAACATGCGCTCAACAAAGGTAAGAAGCTCTGCACTTGAATAATTATCGGAAGGCGAGGAGATTGATATTGAAGGGGATGCTGAAATTTCCATTAAAGGTTCATTAATTGATGATTGTGAAATGGTTGATGTTTCAGAATTAGTTTTTTCTTCATCAATACAGCCAGAAATAAGAATAATTCCTGCTACTAATAAACAGATTGTCAACAATTTTCTCATTAATACTCCCTTCCCCATCTCATTCCTTAATTTAAGCATTCTTTTCTAATATTTATCTCAAATTAGAGTTATTGTTACATAAACTTTTCGATTATTCGTCACATTCAATGAATAATATGTTTCCCTAATACTTTCTATTGAGATCACCCAAAACCTCCTGCAATAAACCATGAGGATTTTAGTACATATGGTGGGTCAATTTTAGGTGGGAATTTTCAGCGGGGCCTGGGACGGCAGCGGTTGTGCAAGCATGTGGTCGCACTGATACTGTCACTGCCGCCTGAGAAGAGCCGGGTGTTGATGGTGCTGGTCAGGTACCAGGGGTGGGATTTCAGGCCGTATACGGGGTGATTTTTCATTAAAGCAAAAAGTACGAAAAACTGCATAATGTTTGAGAATTTGTATTTTGTTGACAAATAATTTGCTAAAATCTTTAGATATCAATAGATATTATCATGGTGGTCTATATCGACGAATAACACAATCTCTTCATTTTCTTGAATGGAAAAAACCAGTACAAATGAACTATCGATATGAACCCTGTATAAATGTTTCATATCATGGGTCAGAGGCTTATAGTGATGGGGATTTTGCAGGATCTCCTCAATCTTTTTCATCACTATTTCATATCGTTTCCTGTCTTTCTTAAACAGTTTGGCCAGCTTCTTTTTTAAAGTAGATTCAATGCCAGGCTTATACTTTTTCAATTTCGCGCCTCAATTCATCAAAGCTGGAATAAGTCTCAAAAACGCCTTCATCTAATATTTGTTCCACTTTTGCCCTGTATTCGGGACGCAATCTGTGAATATCTGCATTGATTTCGCTGATATCCCTTTGCATATTAGTTATCTGGTCCTTTAAAAATTCAATATCATTTGATATTTTGTGTAACATCTGTGACTCAGACATAGATACAACTTGGTGTCTTTTATATAAGTATATACCTCTAAATGAATCACTTTCTACTTAATCAAACAACAGTCAGCGTCTTAATATCTTTTCAGCAGGAACTATGGATGATGGCTTTTACGATGCACGCATCCATAACAGGCAGCATTCGGTGCATTCTCACATATTGGGTACCGTGACCTTCCTGTCCACCAGTTCAAAAACAACTGCAGGGGGTTTATTCCTGCATTCACAGAAGCCCATGCACGAGCCAACTTAGAATCTGGCAACTTTCTTGTCAGCTCTATGATGTCAACGATGCTGAAAAGCGAGAGACTCACAGACGCTGAATGTGTTAATAGGCTGCAGACCGGAATTACAAAAGCAATTATCGAAATGATAACTGCTGCACGATAAGGGTTATGGAAGGCTTGAGCGGTATGAAGGGAAACTTTCACGTACCGTTCTTAGAAGAGGGGGAGCGAGTAATCGCTCTTTTTTATTCGGCCAACTCTGCTGCGGTTGGGACAAACTATGGTCAATACAAAATCAGTAGCTTGAGACATGAAATATGCCATAGGTTTGAGGTGGTGGGGTGTGTATAGGAGACCGAATGAGGGGGTTTTTGTTATTTTTTTTGATGTAGGTATAATCTTGCGCTGCCGCATATTTCATGCAGCGCATTCTGTTGAAACTTGATTTTGGAGAGCTTGTGAAGGAGTTTTCCGATAATAAAGAAGCCACGATCCGCATCTTTACAGGTCATCATTTTAGTGACTTCTTTGATTTCAACATCTTGGAGATTGGATTTTTCTGATAGCTGAAATGCATCCCAGTTATTATTATCTGAGAATATAGATTTAACTGTAATAGTTGGTTTATGGTTGGAAGAAGGTCCGTATGAAAGTATGTCACTTTGCACTAAGTTGATGAATACTTGATTTGATTAATAATTTTTGAATTGTTGCCATGGAAATATATACCTGACTTTGAAAGATAAACTT
>JAGLRT010000012.1 GCA_023136155.1 Methanosarcinales archaeon | reverse complement strand
TGTTAAGTTTTTTATGCAACTTCTTCAACTCCCTTTCTTCTCGATATTGCTGATATACGAATTGATAAGCTGTTCCAATGAATATCAGCCATACAAATATCCTCCCGGGTGTCATGAGAAAAGCATCTAACATCCTTGCAAGAGGTGAGATTGGTACGATGTCCCCGTAGCCCACTGTCATGACCGTGACCATTGTGAAATATATGGCATCAATAAAGCTAAACTCGCCTGTTGGATCATTGTGATCAAGCATTCCACCCGGATCAAAATGGTTTTCAAGAAACCATATGATAAAGGCAAGTATTAGAATTAAGGCCATTACAAGACCAATGCGAATGGCGACCATCCCAAGTGGGGACTTCTTCTCTTTCATGTATAAATAATGCCATTTCAGTGCCATTCTATCACTTGGTATATTCTATGTTCCTTTTAAACTAAAACTATTTGGAAAATGATTGGATAAAATTTGATTTGCTAATACTTCATGGAAGGAGATTGTCGGGAAAGTGATTAAATCAGAACATTCTAATAAACATTGATAAGTAAAACGTTGTGCTGCATTATCCCATATCTATTAATTAATCGCGGAAATATTGAAACTTTCCGATAACATCACAAAAGTATTATGAAGGGGCATTCATATTGATAACAAATTAAAAGAGGAAGTTGATGAGTCTATTCTATTTAACATTGGCAATAATCTTTGAAGTGTCAGGAACAATTTGTATGAAATTGTCCCAAGGTTTCACAAAAATGGTCCCTTCAATATTGATGATTGTCCTGTATATAATCAGTTTTTGTTTATTGACAATGGCTCTTAAAAAGATTGACGTCAGTATTGCTTATGCAATTTGGGCAGGTATGGGAACTGCTCTTATAGCCACAGTTGGAATTTTGTGGTTTAAAGAGCCAATAAATGCATTAAAGATTATTTCACTTGGATTAGTAATTATTGGCGTGGTTGGATTAAATCTTAGCGGTGAAATGCATTAAATTGTATCTCTGCGCATGATGAGAAAACATAATCCAAAAAACTGTAAGAATGCAAAGTATTTAGTATCGTCCTGATTTCTTTCGGATTGCATTACGATATTTGTGTAACTCCAGATAAAATATGCAGTATTAGTTATAATATCCATGAACGTATTCTCAGATCAATAGCGATTGTATCGACATTAAAGATGAAATACTATGTGGTAATGCTTATCATATTTTGAACTGAAATTGTGCGAATTGTTTTACCACATGGCAATGGATATTAATGGTGATGGAAATGTAACATCAATTGAGTCGAGGAATATTTTAGTGATTGCAGTTGGAAATAAATAAGAGTGATATGATGATGAAAAATCTGTTTATATTAATAGGCTTGTTGTGTTTATTGAGCCCGGCCCAGGCGGCCAGTTGCACAATAAGTATGAGCGATGAAACTGGAGCAAAAGGAAGTACTGTAGATGTCCCGATTTATCTGAATGATGCTTCAGATATTGGAAATCTGAATATCATCTTGAAGTATGATCCTGAAATTATACAGGCAGTGGATGTTAAAATAGGTAATCTCAGTAATAATGGAATTATCGAAGCTAATACAGCCAATAGTGGAGAAATTGAAATGACCATGGTTGACTCATCGGGAATAAACGGTGATGTTCAGGTTGCTTTTGTTTCGTTTAATGTAGTAGGTGAGGTGGATTCAACAAGTGATCTAGCTTTGGAGATGGTTTCAGTAAACAACCTTGGACTTATAGATGTGGTTACTCACACCGAAGATGGTTCCTTTACAGTGAAAAAAGCCTCCATTATGACCGCCCAGATATTGGCCATAGCACTAATATTAATTACTTCAATTATTTCATTAATTGTGATCAACAAGAAAAAATAAACTGTAATTAGTGGCATGGGTTATGTGGCTGAGTGGTGGTGTATGAGGATGTGCACAAGGTTGTCGAGGGGTTGGGTTGAGGGATGAGATTCTGTCTTCTTTATCCCGCAGACCTTCCAGTGTGGTATGTCTTCCATTGATTTTGTGCCAAGGGTACCGTACATTGACTTCTTTAGCAAAACCTCACCTTGCGGACATACGTTGTTAATATGCAATTAAAATAACTCATGTCTTCCTTATTTTGGACTCCCCTGCAATCTTAGCACACAGCGCCCTGTCTTCCAATCCGGATATAATCGATATGGCGATTGAAAAGTTCTAAGAGATTAATGTATCAGTAGAATTGCTGTCCCCTCAAGTCCACGAAGTTCTTTATACTGTCCAGCCTTGACATTTTCTCTGCTTTCTTCAATCGGTTGTAAAAGTTCCGGGTCCGACAAAATCTCCTGAGTGGATTTCATGGATTCGTATTCATCACTAGAAATGGTGATCCATTGTGCCTTATTTTCTTCAAACGATTTAATTTCACAGGACATTTATTCAACTATTACATCACTTTGCACATATATTGTTCTGCTGGACAGCACAATAGACTTACCCCTTCCTCACCCTCGACTCCCCGGGCGGCAGCATCATAGCAATCTTATCAGCCGAAGCGATTGATTTCACCAATGCCCGGTCCCCAACCATATCCACCAGCATCTTGTAAACCTTTTTGGCAATATCATTCTGGTTGAATTCCCCTGGCTCAACCTCAACCACATACTGCGCCCGCCCCTTCACAACTTCAGGCGGCCCGCCAAAAAACCTGATTCCACCTTCAATCCGGATACCCACCGCAGCCCCCACCGTAGCACTCATATAATTTCGCTTACCCCTTATAATGAACGAGCCCCTGGGCACAAATTCACCTGACTCCGGGGTCTTGGACACCTGCCCCGGCGTCACCCAATAGCAATCACCATCCACGCGCCCGGATTTCCATACACCTGAATTGGAGACCACGAACCGTGCAGCCTCCTCCAGCGTAGTCTGAGGGACTTCCTTCCCTTCCGTTTTGATTACAACAGCAGGCGAGCCCGGTGCATCAGTATGGAAAAATATATCCCGCTTTTCCATGTACTTCTTCACTACATCCTCATTGGTGCCAGCATCCCTGCCGCCAATAATAAGGAAGCCATCAGAAGACTCGAACCATCTGAACCTGTCATACCAGCGAGGTTTCACCTTGATCTTACCGCCCCTCCTTTGCTTCTCTGGCTCAGCCTTCTTTGCTATCAATTTCTCAGTCTGGAGAATCGCCCGCTCAGCCCCTGTTTTTTTACCTGAGATCTTCTTTGCTTTATTATAAAACACCTGGGCGTTCTGGGGTAAGGTCAATTTAATGTCAACCATTACATTTTTGCCACCCAGTTCCAGTGTCACTGTACCCTTACTTGGGTCCATGGACGTGATAATCCTGGCCTGCGGTGTATCCGCACCTTTCAGGCGGCTTTGAATCTCATCCCATCCCAGCCGCTCCCTGGCATCATTGATGACCTTTACTGTCTCCTCAATGGTCTGGTAATGGGCATACAGCAAATCCCCGGTCTGTTTCAACTGCGCCGCCTGCCGGGTGAACTTCTCAATCGCCTGTTGCTGCTGGTGAAGTCGCCTCTCAAGCACACTCTCTTTTTTTACTTTTTTGACCTGTGCAGGGGTTGCCACCTCCATACCTGCACTAAAATATTCATCAAGTGCCATGTTAAAACTTTCAAACTTCAGAGTCTCAAACCCACTGTATTTTTCAAGCCCAAAAGCCATCACATCTATGTTTTTGCCATCCTTTACCACGATATGCGGTTCAAGTTTACCTTCCTCAATGGGCCTGAATACAGTTTTCAATGCCCTCAACACCACATCAAGGTCAGACACCTCCCCCGCCACAGTGTGCTTGTCAATACCAGCCCGCAGGCACACCTCTTCTGCCAGCACGCCGCCCATATTCAGCCTGGTGGCCAATGTCCTTACGATATCACTGTCAGATTTCTGTAAGATGTCAGTGAGTTCTTCAAGGGTAGTCTCAAGCGGGCTGAACTGTGGGGGTGGCAGTTCATATATCTCGCCCCTGCGCAATATCCTGTCCTTGAAGCTCACTGGCTTCATGGGCTGAAGTATGCGCCCTTCGGCATCGGTCAGGATAATATTGCCCCTGGCAAACAACTCGGCAATAAGCCTGGTAATAACGCCAGCTCGTATAATCTCCAGTTCTATGATCCGGTCAAAATCATGTTGTGAGATTTTTTTGATCCTGCCGCCCATAGTGTGTTTTCGAAGCAGCATGGGAAATCCCTGTGGCAATTGGGGTGCAGGATGGGGATGCCGGGTGAGGTGAATCCCCTTACCCGCCTGTATCAACAGGTTATGCCTGCCCTGTCCGTAGATGTGCACGGTCATCCGCATTTCATCATAATTGGTCTGGTATATCTTTCCTATCTTTGCATCCACCAGGCTGAGTTCACCTGTATTGAATTCGGACACAATTGCAGCCACATCCACACTGGTCATTTCCTCTTTCATGAGGCTGATATTATAGATTCCAGACCCTAAAACCTTATGCAAACATTACACAATATCAAAATCCGGTTATAACCCATAAGTATTCATGATCCACGATGATCAGCAATGACCATGTAAATGTTATTTTCAGAGAAAATCTAAATTAAAATCTATACCAGATTCTGGCATATTGCCATGTTTGTTGAAATTAAAATAAAAATAAGTCGCTGTCATCATCAAATTCTATGTCAAGTACATTCAGTACTATTGAATGTCCGATTGAGTCATAACACCGCCACGAACGCATATCATAGGGTGCGCCTGCAATGATATTGTGGCCACCTACCCTGGCAAACAAAGCAAGATCGGCCCTGGAGGGGTTAGTATTTGACGTTGGATGGCTATGAACAGAACCTGCAATACTGATATTTGGCATCATGAATAACCGTATTGTAGCACTTACCTGGGACGATTCGGTACCGGGTAGGAATATCACATCTTTAATAACACCATCTTCGGCACGTAATAGTCCTGCAAATTCCTTTGGTGCTGATGATTTTGAAACTTCAAGTATAAATTCCAAAGTGGACTTTGCTATACCTTTAATTTTGGTCGTTGCCCACACCCTCGTTTATCTGGTGGTAATTCCTGTGACAATGTCCGTTTCAAAGTCTAACAGCACCCAGCTGTCCCCACCACTTGTGATGGTCAGCTTATTGTCGTCGGTTATCTCACCAATCACCCTGGCCGTGATGCCTACATCTTCGAACAGTTTTATACAGCGTCCGGCATCATCGGGTACTGAAGTAACAATGTAGCCAGTGGCAGGATATATCTTCAGCCACTGGATGAAGTCAACTCCGTCAGGCACAGGTATTTTGTCAAGATCAACCACGGCGCCCTTGTCGCTGGTTTCAAGCAACATACCCAGCGTACCCAGGGTACCAGGGTTGCTGATATCCTTCCCTGCAGTTACTGCATGTGCTTCCCCGATGGTCTGCATCACCATGTACTTCTCTCGCACATCTGCCGGTTCCTTCATTGTAGTGGTATCCCAGCTGTAAGGTGAATTGGGACCTACATTGCCGACCATATCATAAGCAGCAATGACCAGGTCGCCTGCCTGGGCAGTATCACTGCGTATCAGGCAGTCCTTCTTAGCCACACCGACAATGGCTACTGACAGGGAAAGATGAGGTGTGTCCGGATGCAGGTGTCCGCCCACCATTGGTACCCCGAATTTGGATATGCCATCCTTTATCCCGTTGAGCAACTGGACACATGCGCCTTTATCACTGCTGGACAGTACATTGACCATACCCAGCGGCCTGCCTCCCATAGCAGAGATGTCATTTACGTTAACCAGCACTGAACTATAGCCTGCCCACCAGGGACTGGCATTAAGCAGTCGGCCCCAGATGCCATCGGCAGCGAACAGTATCACTTCATCGCCTCCAGAGTCCAGCACTGCGGCATCATCTCCGAAATCCACGATACAGTTTCCATACTGGGATCTGACTTCTTCGAATATATTGGTAATTTCTGAGATTGAATGCTTGCGGGTAAGGCCTTCGAATGACCTTATTTCATGGGCTATCTTATTAAGGTCCAGATGTGATTCCTCCATATTTATTGTGGGAGAATAATGTTTATGTTACTAAAACATTGTGAGTATACGATGTCGAAATTTCAGAAGGTCTTTGTGGTAACGGACGGGGCTTCCAGGGGTAATCCCGGCGCTTCAGCCATTGGATATGGGATATATGATACCGATTGGGGTGTTGTTGAGGAAAAGGCTGAATATATCGGAAAGGCAACTAACAATGAGGCTGAATATCGGGCCCTTGTGGCAGCGCTGGAGCGTGCTGCACACTTTTGCAAGGATGAGGTTGAGCATTTTAGTGATAGTGAATTGATGGTTAAGCAGCTGAAAGGGCAATACAGGGTGAAGGCTGAAAATTTGAAGCCGCTGTTCGAGAAAGTATCTAAGTTGAGGAAAATTTTCGCATTAGTGAAACACCAACATGTCCGTAGATCTGATAAGAGGGTGGCGAAGATTGACGGGCTGGCGAATGAGGCACTGGATGGGGCAGGGCATTGATCTAAATAGGGAATCTACTTACCGTTTTCAAGTCAAAAGTTGTGACTGCACACCCAACCGCAGCAGAGCTGTGGCGAGGTATAGTTAATAAGATGAATGGTATCCACTAAAAAAATCAGGGTAAAATGAAAATTAGGATTATCTAAATCAAGTGCTTAAGCAGTTTTTCGATTTCAAAATGGAGTCAGTTACCATTAGATTTGAATCGTATACATATTATCTGAATATTTATCGAAGCGCAGTACCTTTATGTATTGGTTTACCGTTACCTCGCCCAAAGTGGAACAGCCTGCTTAGACCTTTATAGATTCAAGTCCCAATAATCTCTGTTTCACGTCTAACGCGTAGGAAAATCCACCGGACCCATTTTTTGAAACTACCCTGTGGCATGGTATAATCACTGGTACCCTGTTCTTACCAAGTGCAGTACCGACTGCTCTCGTTGCCCTGGGTCTTTCTATCAAACTGGCAAGCCGGGAATAAGTAATGCTATTGCCCCATCTGATGGATCGTGTAGCAGTCAAAACTTGTTGCTGGAAGGGTGTGAATTCTGACAGGTCCACATCATAACACGAAAAATCTACAGTTTCGCCTTTGAAATATCGCTGCAGGTCTAATGATACTGGATAGGTTATGCGGGTTTTACCAGTGTGATTTTTCATGAAGTGCACAGATTTGACCACGCCGGCAAATTCCTCAACTGCCACCCACATATCAATCGGTTTTGCATAAAAATAATCTGTTGACATGTTGAAACCCTATATCGCATATCTGATATTCTATACTTGGAATCCTACACCATAATATACTATAATAAATACCACTCAGTGTCCTTAACAATAGATTCACCCGATATAATGCTGCTTGAAGGCTCCCCACCCGCAGCACGGCAAATCGCCTCATCAAAATCCTTGAGATATTGTTCCATGTGCAAACTACCGTATCCGAATTTTAAATCAGGGTCAAACACCTGCTTAATGCTCTCCCCGGTAGGAACGATTTCCACTTCAACACCGCTCAATTCCACTGCCTTCTCCATAGCGGCCCTGAAATCACCAATACAATATGCTATTCTGTGCATATAATGTCCTAAAGTTTTCTTAAGGTAGCGAGCAAGCCGCTGGCTTTCAAGTTTGTGGAACTCCCGCTTTATAGTGGGTACATCACAACGACCCAGCATGAACTTGTAATCCATGAAAGGATATTCTGTATCCAGTTCTCTTGGCGCTATGCCGCAAGTACCGAAAACAACCACATGCACCTGGTCGTTTTCAAGGTGGTTGAAAATAATTTTGTCAAAAATCTTATGAGATGGGCTTTCATGAAATGGTTTTTTCATTGAACATGGTACAAATATACAGATATCTCTCTTCGGTGGTTCATATTCAGTCAATACCCATTCAGCAGCCCGTATCATATCAGGGTGCTTTATCACCCGCTCACCTATTAGTGGTTCATCGGATCGTTCATTTTCAAGAATTATCACTTAGCCACCACAAGCACAGGGACGGATAAAATCTTCAGTCATACTTCCTTCTGTGAGTTTATGTAACCCGGGTCGCCTGTTGAATGCCAGAATTACCAGGTCAGTCATTTCCTCTTTTTTACCTTTAGGTGCCATTGATGCAGTAATAATCTCTCCTTTATAGGCAATGGTCAGACTGATTCCATATTTCAATGGCCATTCTGATTTTTTAAAACTATCAAGAGGAATGATGTTTTTTTTGAACTTTTGCAAATCATTTTCTGTCAATAATAATACTCCTATTTTCATGACATTTTATTAGAATAAATGGATTTAATAATTAATTACACAACTTGTATAAGCAAAAACTTAACTGGTGAACCACATTAAGCCTTGGTTCAAATCTTACCTGGACGGGAATGCCCTTTTATCCCCGGACCGTACTAACGGCATAGAGATATGACGTCTTGCGCTGGGCGGCACCTCATATATTCCGGGTTTGATGGTTCTGTCAACAGAAGTCAGATTAATGATGCTATCAGCAGTACCACAGCGTTTGCACCTGTATCCCTGGCTACGTCCTGCTGATTTCATATGTTTACCGCAAGATGGGCAGATTGGGTTTTCTGCTATTTCGTGAGACGAGAGTTCAATGATGTCAATTTTTTCAAGATTCATGGTATCATTCTGGACACTTCCATACACCCGTACCCTGTCTCCGGGCATCAACTGCCTGACCACCAGCCTGAAACCTTTTGTTGGTTCAAAAGCCGCACATTCTATGGTGCAAGTGCCTTCACCAACTTCCCCAACTTCAACCGCACCATCAACTTCAGATTCAACATCATCAATACCAAATGTGAAGAAAGTATGACCCCCCTCAATGGTCCTGGGGGTGTCATGGACTTTACCCGTGACACAATATGACCGTTCCTCACTGAGGTTACTGATATGCTCGTCAAGAAGATGCAGGTCAGTTCCCTGGTTGGTCATGTACAGGATTGCACGGCCAGGGGTTTCAGATTCTATCAGGTCGAATGCTTGCCGGATGGCATGGATGTTATCACCACGTATGCCGAACAGCACAGGGTCAGGAGAATGAGGTGCAAATACCACAATATTGTTTGCTATATCCACCGTATCCCATGTGCCTGGGTATGTTACTTCATCTGCCCTGAATACCGAATCATGGTCAATACTCCGGAGCGTCCCAAAATTCTTAGGTAGGCGATATGCAACCATCTCGTAGGTATGGTCAGGCAGCCCGCAGGCAATAGCTCCGCAAGCAGCAAGGGCACCGATGAGTCCACGCCCGTTTTTGAATCCCTTATGTGCCAGTTCGAACCTGTCGATAAGGGTACGGGCATCACCAATGGTAAGCACATCCTGCATGGCCCTCCACATGAATATTTCCAATGCGTTCCTTAACTTCTCGTCCTGCTCATTTCTGTCCTGTAGGAACACTACACCCGGATTGGTATTATCACAATCAACATCAGCCATTTCTTCCACCAGTGAGATGGCTGTGTCCATAATATTTTGTTCTAAGCCGGGGTTGGCTTCAATCTCCAGGGACAATGCTGCATTTCCCCTGGTTTTGTATTTAATATTGGGATTCAGCCGTATAAGGCGGGGCATTCCTTTGATGGTGCCAAGTTCCTTAATCTGGTCAATAAGCACTGCTGTAAGATATGTGGTGCACATCCCGTCAACAGAATCGGTATCATCAATTCCAATAATCATAAAAGATTTCCGATAAATACGGTTTCGGCCGTGCCCTCCATGAAGGCATAACCTTCCTCCATTGTGATATTGAGTATCCCTCCCAGGGTGTTGACTGTTACCTCACTACCGGTCAGTCCCAGATGATGTGCTATCACTGCAGACGCTACTGAACCTGTGCCACAGCTTAGAGTTTCGCCCTCCACACCCCTTTCATAGGTACGAATATTAATATGCCCTTCATCGGCAACATTAACAAAATTCACGTTTGTGCCTTTTGGGAATATGTTGTGGTATCGTATCGGGGGTGCCATTGTATCGATATCAACGCCCTCAAGGTCGTCCACAAATATCACTGCATGGGGCACTCCGGTATTGATAACCGATACCTGTATGCCTTGAATCATTTCATTGATGAACTCTCCGTCACCCTTGACAGGTATGTCTTTTCTGTCAAACAGGGTTTTTCCCATATTCACTTTTACCAGCATCTCATCGCCCTGACCTTTTACGTTTACGGGCAGTATACCAGCCATGGTCTCAACTGTTGCAGTGCCGGATGAAAGATACCCTACCTCCAGGGCATACTTGACAAGACACCTGATGCCGTTACCGCACATCTCTGCTTCAGAGCGGTCGGGCTGGAATAATCTCATCTTCACATCGGAAGAAACTGATTTTGAAATAAACAGTACCCCGTCCCCCCCTATGCCAAACCTCCGGTCGCAATATTTTTCAGCAAAGTCGGCTTTAGTATCATCGGCCACTACTGTTCCACTACATTCATCAATAAGAATGAAGTCATTGCCGTTCCCATGGAGCTTGGAGAATTGTATCATATGGGCAGGAATCGGCTGGTTTTGGCATAAAGGTTTCGACTGAACAACATTAACTGATGCGTTTGTGTTAAAAATAGTTCAATGGACCGGTCGGGATTTGAACCCGAGGCCTCTACCATTCAGGTTGGACAGCTTGTACAGTCAATCCAAATGCCAAGGTAGCGATCTTCCCCTGATCTACCGGCCCACATTGGGGTGTTCTGGAATATAGCCTATTAGAAATAAACCTTTTGTTTCATCGGGTGTTTGGAATATGATTTGTATAAAAGAGAACTTAATAAGTAAATATTCTCCGATCCCGCTTGAGTCAATTCACTAACTGCATTTATGATTGGACTATAACCTTATGTGATAATGAGACTGTCGGAAAAGTGATATAACGCATAATTGGAAACACGTCCATCTGATAAATTAGCATTTCACGTCATGGTGCAATAAATTCAGACACTTAAAATACCTCGGAATGTATGCTTTTCCGACAATCTAAGTGGAGTGCATTTATAATATAAATGATTAAAGTTTTTCTAAAATCATTTGATTAATCAGGTCCAGTAGGAGGTAAACGAATAGCAACTAAGCGAAAATACATTTGATGAAAAAAAGTAATTAAATAAATCCGGACTCTTGTTCAAGGGTTGCATATCCTTTTGCAATCGTTAACTTTTAATATCCTGTGGACATTATGACGTGAGTTACTATAACAAACAGTAACGGGGCTGTGGCCTAGTCAGGAATGGCGACGGGCTCCAGCGGATAAAATGATGAGCAACGGGTCTACTGAGACTTGTCCGACGGGGCGGGTCAGTGAAGAGCCGTTGGAGCACTGATTTGGTGTTCTCCTTGAATTCTTCAAGGGTTCGGAGAGACCCGTCGATCGTGAGTTCAAATCTCACCAGCCCCACGTTTTCTTTTTTTCGATACAAATAAAACCTTCTGTTACAGTGGACGGTTTAATAGCAAAACTGGTGGATGTAATGGATGGTTTTTTAGGACCTGTCACTACACAATGTCTATGAATATTGCGAATTGAAGAAACATTCATGAGCTTGGAGACACCCACAAGCATGAAAATTGTGATGTATTTTCATACCAAAATAATGCCCCTTCGAACAAGTATAAATATTTAAACACACAGTGTTAGCATATATCATGAAATCGAGTGTTCGAGATATAATATTTATACTCTTTTCAATAGTACTGGCCATCATCATTGCAACGCTCATATTGAAACTGGCCGTGCAAGTCGTTGAGATTGTTATTATAATTGCACTGGCATATGTCTCTTTTATGCTACTGAAACAACTGATAAAATAGCCTAGCGATAACATTAATATCCTACCCGTCAATGTGAAAGTCGAGGAATAAAATATTGCGTTCAGTACAACGTGTCAACAAAAAGAACAGTGTTAAAACACAAAAAGAGCGAGTTGAAAGTGGAGCTCTTTTCGTATCATTGAAGCCTGCAGGGTATCCACTTAGAAGTTCACTTCATGAATATCCGGAGGTTTTTGAGAATGATGTTTTCGAATTCTATGCCCGAGAACAATGGAACGGATTATTGGTCCAGTCCGGTGAGTATCTCTTTGACCGCAGGATGTTCCCTGATTTTGCATTCAAGGTCGTAAATGTTATGCCTGAGGGTAGTGTTATCGGCCAGTCCACAGTATTCTTAATTGAAGATGTAAACAACGATGAGGTTGTGCCAGAGCCATCCAATGATGTCACTTTCGACGATGTAATTGGACAAGATGGTGCAAAACATAAATGTAAACTCATCATGAAATACCTGGATGACCCCGAAAAGTTCGGCAGGTGGGCTCCCAGGAACGTATTGTTCTATGGCCCATCCGGTACAGGCAAGACCATGCTTGCAAAAGCCCTGGCTAGTGCCACAGACGTCCCAATCCTGCCAATTAAAGCTACCCAGTTGATAGGTGAGTTCGTAGGTGACGGGGCCAGGCAGCTTCACCAATTATATGACCGGGCAGAAGACCTGCAGCCATGTATCATCTTCATCGATGAACTGGATGCCATTGCACTGGACAGGCGTTTCCAGGAACTCAGGGGTGACGTTGCCGAAATAGTCAATTCACTACTTACCGAAATGGACGGCATTGAGGTCCGTGAAGGGGTGTGTACTATTGCTGCCACTAACAGGATAGAGTCACTTGACCCTGCCGTTCGCAGCAGGTTTGAAGAAGAGATTAATTTTGTACTGCCCGATTCAATGGAGAGGCAGGCGATATTAAGCTCGAACATACCCACGTTTCCTGTGGAATTGGATGAAGATGTTGACATACATTCGTTGGCTGAAAAGACCGAAGGTTTCTCAGGACGTGACCTTGTCGAGAAGATCCTCAAATCCGCACTCCACGCAGCAATCCTGGAAGACACTAAGGTAGGGAACAAGCACATGGAAGAAGCTTTGAAAAGGACTGCGGCATCAAGTCTGTTCAAGAACTCGGACGAAGGAATGTTCACATAAATTGTTCCTGACCTACATTCTATACAATGAAAAAGAAACAACTGGAGATCATGCTCGAACAGGTGGAAGGATTTTCAGCGCCTTCCGCCTTCCTTGAACAATATGCAACTCCTGCAACAATTGCTGCTGAACTGTTATATCTTGCTTTCATGAAAGGTGACCTGACAGAGGGAATGGTTTATGACCTGGGGTGCGGTACAGGCATGCTTGCCATTGGTGCATCATTGCTTGGTGATGGTGAAGTTAAGGGGTTTGATATGGATGCGAGTGCGATTAAGAAAGCACGACAAAACGCACAACGACTTAAAGTTGACGTTGAATTTGTGTGTTCCCGGGTGGAAGATGTCTGCGGCCGGGCTCATACGGTAATTATGAACCCCCCGTTCGGGGCACAGGTAAAGGGCAGTGACCGTCCATTCCTTACCAAAGCATTGGAGGTGGCCGATGTGGTGTATTCAATCCATAATTTCGGAAGTTATGAATTCATCAAAAGGTTCATTAATCCCGCCGTCATAACAGAGCGGTATCACGCAGGATTTCCGATAAGACGAACATTTAATTTCCACAAAAAGGATATTGAAGTTGTAAATGTAGAGATATACCGGATTGAAAACAACAGACAATAAAATGATTACCGTTCTGGTTCACTGGAGTGATCTTGTTTGTCCGGTGATTGAAATTATAAATCATATCGAGGGATTATTATTAGACTCAAAAGGAAGAAAACCGTATCCAGACGAATACTGACGAAAGATGATTCAGCAGAAGAAGAGCATGCTTCACTGGATGAGGTGAAAAATATTGATGAAGAGGTCGTTGAAACTAAAAAAATGAAATCTGCCGATACAATTAAACCAGAAACTCCTGTATTACATGAAATTACAGAAACAGGTGAATTAGTACTACCAGGGGATATGGTAGGTACAAGCGAGGAGTTCATATCTGGTAAAAATACCTTCAAACATGGAGGAAATGTCTATTCCACAGCCACTGGTATGGTAAATATTAATCAGAAGTCACGTAACATTTCGGTTGTTCCAAAGACCAATGTGCCGCCAAAACTTGAGATGGGAGATGTGGTCATCGGGCGTGTGAACGATTTGAGAAGTTCTGTTGCATTGGTAGAAATTGCAAAGATAGAAGGTAAAGGCGAGCGCGAGATTGTTAATCTACAACAAGCTGCGGTTCACATATCCAATCTGAAGGATGGATATGTAAAAAATATTACTGATGAGATGAGTCCCTTTGATATCATCAAAGCTAAGGTCATTGACTTGAGAAGTATGAGACTTTCCACCGCTGGCAAGGACCTGGGCGTTATAAAGGCATATTGTTCTAAATGCAATGTGGACCTGATCAAACCATCCGAGAATGGAAATAAAGGTTTCATGTTGAAATGTCCGGTATGTGGTAAAATGGAATCTCGAAAAGTATCCACTGAATATGGTAATTATAGTGCTTAGAGGTGTAGTAACATGGACTTAAAGGTTATTGAAAAGAGTGATACTCAAATACTTGTTGAGATCGGGGGTGAGAGTCACACATTGTTGAATACTCTGAAGTCATCTCTACTGGACGAGCCCAGGGTGGAAGTGGCTACTTACGATATCAAACACCCAACTATCAGTGACCCTGTGCTTTTCGTAAAAACAGATGGGTTTGATCCTATCGTTGCTATTACGGAAGCATCTGAACGGCTCATTGAAGTATATGAAGAGTTCAAGACCGTTTTCAGTGAGAAGGCCAGTATTTAGGTCATGCACATCAAACCAGAGATAAGAATTCTGGGTATCGATGATTCGTCACTGCATAGTGAGCCAGTGATGATAGTGGGAGCCATGTTCAGGGGTGGAGTCTGGTTGGACGGTGTGCTGCGCTCCCATATTACAAAGGATGGTAATGATGCCACTGAAGCCATCATCAAGATGGTGACTGGCAGTAAACATTTCGGACAGGTCAGAGTATTGATGTTCGATGGCGTGACATATGCCGGTTTTAATGTGGTTGATATTGAAGCGGTCTATGAAGAAACAGGTATTGGGTGTATCGCAGTCATGAGGGATTACCCTGATTTTGACCGGATACGTGCCGCTTTAAAACATCTGCCCAGCCCGGATATACGATGGGAAATGATTAAACGAGCCGGTGAGATACATAAGGTGATAAGCCGCGAGGGTGAAACTCCTATATTTATCCAGCACTGCGGAATCGACCTGGAAAAGGCCAGGGATATTGTGCAGCTTTCCTCAACCCACAGCAATGTACCCGAACCGTTGAGGGTAGCGCACCTGATTGCGACGGGTATCGTGTGTGGAGAGTCTACTGGTAAGGCGTGATTACACACCTAATACCATACACGTAACACCTTACAGTAACACCATACACTCAACACTGTACACGTAACACATCTCAATTCCAAATCTTTATCATTTCCGCACCCAAATCTACTTTTATGCTCACATTCATTGGCATTGGACTCTATGACGAAAAAGACATATCAGTAAAAGGCCTGGAAGCAGTTCGTCGGGCCGACCATGTGTACGCCGAATTCTACACTTCGATATTGATGGGGACTAGCCATCAAAAGCTGGAAGCATTCTACGAACGGGAAATTACTATTCTTGATAGGGAGGACGTGGAGCAACAGCCTGATTGGCTACAGCGTGCTATTACCGAAGATGTGGTATTCTTAACAGGTGGAGATGCTATGGTCAGCACCACTCACGTAGACCTACGCATGCGAGCCCAGGATATGGATATAAAAACACACATCATACATGGGTCATCAATCGTGAGTGCAGTCCCTGGCCTGACCGGACTACAGAACTACCGTTTCGGCAAATCCGCAACCATCCCTCATCCCTATACCCATAAGGGCAGGAATATCATTTCGCACACCCCGTACGATACCATCAAATCCAATCTGGAAGCCGACATGCATACCCTGATATTCCTGGACATAGACCCTGAAAAAGGATACATGACCATCAACCGTGGCTGTGAACTCCTTCTGGAAATAGACTCACAGGAAGGTAAACTTGAACTGGCCGGACGCCTTGGTGTGGGTGTGGCCAGGGCAGGTTCGCCCGAACCCGTGATAAAGGCCCTGCCTTTGAGTGAACTGACTTACTTCGATTTCGGTGGTCCACTGCAAATATTGGTTGTGCCGGCAGACCTTCATTTTATGGAAGCTGAGGCATTAGTAAAACTAGCAGGAGCGCCAGGTTGGATACTGGATACTCCCGGATAAGTGCGGGCTTATTTTGGTGATTCAGATGGTTCATTACTTTACACGTCTGGTTCGTCGAGTTCACCTTTTTCGCCCTTTTTATCTCCTTCACGGGTCTCGACATCGTATTCGTATCCCATAACACCTTCTTTCATGATTATCACATAGTCCGCAGAATTTTTAAGCCCGATAGACATTCCCGGTTCAGCTCCGAATAGGATGGTCTCCTTACCGTGTTCGTTTGCCTTGTTAAGCAATGGTTTAAAATCGGCATCCCTGGTAACCAGTGCAATAATGTCAATAACAGGACTGAATACCATTTCCATGCCTTCCACGGAAAGCCTGACATCCACATCACTGCTGCAGATGATAGGTTCCAAGCCCTGTGTCTCAATGGCTTCAACTAATTTTTCTGAAGCATATTGGTTCAGGAATACCCTGCCTATCTTTATTGTACCGTAATCTTTGAGCACATCCCGTATACCTTCAAGGTTTGTCTGGAACTCCTTGCGGAGCATATTTGGGCCGTCCACTAGCAGGGCAATTTTACGTCTCCCCTTCTCCTGTTTTGAACCAAGATAGTTACGAATAGCTCCAAAACCACTTTTCATAGGTTTCATTTTCGTTCCTCTTATAAACCAAATGTGACACAAAGTCCTAAATAAACTATATCGAACAACATTTATTAAACACAGGTAAGTAAAGAACTTAACTATTTTTTTCTAATGCTTAATCAGGTCGAACACCCAGCGGCTTACCCAGGGTGCCACGTTCCCACACCTGCGATGGAACTCAACTTCAAGGCCGTTATGTTCGTACTCTTCCACCAGGCCCGGAATCTGGTGCGGCTTCTTGAAGGTATAGAAATGTATAATGCCTGCCTCCCTTACCATCCCCGCAATATCCCATAAAAACGGGTCCATTCCGTATGGTATACGGTATTATAGTCTTGTCAAACCCTGCGTTAAGCATACGTGGGATACATTGTGCATCACCCAGGATTGTGGATATGAATTTTTCAACTTGGTTTAGCCTCACATTACCGGCCAGCCACTTACAAGCCATTGGATTATTGTCAACTGCTGTGACCATAGCCCCACGGACTGCTGCCGGAATGACAAAAGGGCCTACACCGCAAAAGGGTACCAGTACATGCTCATCGTGTCTTACTTTTGATGCAACACGGAATCTCTCATACGAAAGATGAGTATTGAAGAACACCGTCCTCACATCCAGGCGGTAAAGGTGGCCATATTCCCTGTGCAAAGTAATTGTTTCGCCACCATAAAGTGTTTCGTAACCGCCCACACGTGCTTCCCCCTCCAGCATGGTCACCTTGTTTAACACTGTTTTGATGTTCTTTCGCTGCGCAGTTATTGTTTTTGCAATGACATGTCTGTATGCCTGCAATTGATGCGGGATAGCGATAATTGCCACATCTCCTATTACCTCAAATCTGTTGGGAACCAGATGCAACAGCATTTCAGGAACTGCGTCTGTGTCCTTTATTTTATTCCTGAGCATCATATCAAACAAACCTTTGTTCTGGCTGCATATAAAATACTCATTATTTGTCTCATACAAATGATTTTATTATTATAAAGCATAAGGAAGTGCGATGAAAATATCAGATGAGATACGCAAAGAACTAAAATTTGATGATAAGGGGCTTATTACTGCAATAGCCCAGGATTATCAGACCAACGATATATTGATGCTTGCCTTTATGAACCTTGAAGCCCTGGAAAAGACTGTGGATACCGGTAAGGCACATTACTACAGTCGCAGTCGGGGTAAACAATGGCTAAAGGGCGAGAGTTCGGGACATGTCCAGATGGTACATGAAATGTACATTGACTGCGATGCCGATGCTGTGTTGATGAAAGTTGAACAATTAGGCGGCGGAGCTTGCCATACCGGCTACAGGTCGTGTTTCTACCGCACAATTGACGGTGACGTGGTCAGCGATAAGGTATTCAATCCTGAGGATGTTTACTAAATAATGTGAAGGTAGATTTAATCTGTTCAGGTACCCAACTGGAAAACAATCTGACCATCTTGGCCGGAAACTGGTTATCTACAAATGTATAGAATGCAGACATGAAGAGCAGTTCGCAGAATAAAACCTGAATTTTAAAAAAACGGACAGCTGGTATTAAAACCGCTGCCATTTATAAGTAGATTATACTTAAAATACCACATAGACCTCTTCGTGAGGATGGACTACGATGCCATCGGTGTTGATATCGTAAGGATGGATCTTCTTGCTGTGGTCTGAACCACGCATCTTATATATCTCCATGCTGCGTACCCTTACATTCTCAATTCTTTTATAGTACAGGGCTATGGTGCCTTCGGTCACAAAATTCTCCACACCGAAACGGCTTGGATGGTCATCATCCACAATTTCAGATGTCATTAATGAGGTCAAGCCCAGGATTTCCAGGGTGGTGGACAGTTTCAACAGCTCAACACGTATCTTTGCCGGGTCCTGGAGATAAAAACCAATGGAAGTGGTTGAATCCACCACTGCCCTCCTGGCATCAAGTTCTTCCTGAATCATTATGATATGGTCCATCATTGAACGCATATCAAAAGGTCTTACATCAACGTATTTCTCCTGGGAAGGTATACCGATCTTTGTTGAGGCAACATCAATGATGGCAAGGCGCCCTTCATCTTCAAGTTTCTTGAAATCCCAGCCAAACACCATAGCATTTTCCCTGATCTGTTCAGGTCGTTCCTCTGTTGCCACAAATATGCCGTTCTCTCCATACTTGGTTATTCCATTGTACAGAAACTGAAGACCAAATATTGTCTTTCCTGCACCAGAAGTACCTGATATCAGATATGTGCGATCCTTCAAAAACCCACCATGGCACAGTTCGTCAAAACCTTCCACTCCAGTCGGAACGCGTGCATCCGGTTTGCTTAAATTAGTTACATGGCCTGCCATTATGAATCTCCCTTGAGTTTTACTATTGCAAATATTAAAAACTTAAATGATTATTAACACATCATGAGTAAGATTTTTAGTGCAATAAGTCACATCATATATTTAAAATTTTAGATTGTATGTGCTGAATTATGTCATCTTTAGCTAGTGATTAAACTAATATATAAATAAAATTATATATCGATATATTTGTTGACTTAATAACGTTTATATCAGATTGTATCACATTCGATACTATATGGATAATACAATTACTCAATCATCAAATAAACCAGATTTTGTAAATTCTTACAAAATGGACACAGAAAATGATATCGAGATATTACGAAATAAGCTCGAGCAAGCAGAAGAACAGAACAACCAGCTTCAGACCAGACTTCTCGATGCTGCTGTAGCAAGCAGTAGTTATCTCCAGAATATTCAGAAATTGAATGAGCAGATTGAAGAATTGAAACGTCCCCCGCTGTTCATTGCATCTGTGATGGAGGTACTGGATGACACTGCCCTGCTGCGCCAGCATGGAAGCAACCAGGAAGTACTAATTGACATTCCACTTGAAATGAAAAGGAAACTGGAAGCAGGGATGAGAGTAGCTGTGAACAACGGTTTTAGTATTGTCAATTTACTGTCCAAACCCGCAGACATGCGGGCCAGAGTGATGGAACTTATTGAAGCTCCGGATACTGATTATAATTCCATAGGCGGTCTTGATGAAGAGATAGAGGAAGTTATCGAGACCGTTGAACTGCCACTTACAGACCCGCAGACGTTCATAGATGTAGGTGTGGAGCCACCCAAAGGCATATTACTGTACGGCCCGCCCGGCAGCGGCAAGACACTCATTGCAAAGGCTGTGGCCAGCAGGGCACATGCTACATTTATCAGGATGTCGGGTTCCGAACTGGTACAGAAGTATGTGGGTGAAGGTGCGCGGCTAGTGCGTGACGTGTTCCAGATGGCTAAAGATAAGTCGCCCAGTATCGTGTTCATTGATGAGATAGATGCCGTGGGAGGACGCAGGACACATGATGGTACCACTGGTTCTGCTGAAGTAAATCGAACCATGATACAATTGCTTGCTGAACTTGACGGGTTTGAAGAACGGGGCGATGTTAAGATTATTGCCGCAACCAACCGTATTGACCTGCTGGACCCTGCCTTGTTGCGGCCCGGGCGGTTTGACAGGATTATTGAGATACCAATGCCGGATGAGAAAGGACGGTTAGAGATATTCAAGATACATACCAGGAAAATGGCATTGGATGATAGCGTTGATTTCGACAAACTGGTAAAACTTACTGAGGAACTGAGCGGTGCTGACATCAAGGCCATTGTGACGGAAGCTGGTATGTTTGTGATACGCAGGCGGGATAAGAAAATAATGATGACAGATTTCATGGATGCATATCATAAGATCATTGTGGAAGAGAAGGAAGATGTCCCCTCTGGTATGTTCGTATAGGCCAGCTTACTGATAAAATATGACTGAATTGCTCAATAAAGAAGAAGGAAATATGGCGCTTGATATGGCGCGCAGGGCCATTCAAGAATATTTGGCCAGCAGTCAGACCATTAGAGCGGAGGACCTGCCATCTGTGTTCTATGAGAACAGGGGTGTGTTCGTAACACTGAACAATCGTTACGATACTGGAAAGGAACTGAGAGGTTGTATTGGCCGTCCGTATCCGGTTATGCCGCTGAGCGATGCAATCATCATTTCTGCGATCAATGCGGCCACAGAAGACCCCAGGTTCAACCCAGTGACCCCTGGGGAAATGGGGACTATTGAGATAGAAATTACGGTGCTTACCATGCCCGAGCGCCTGGAAGGAAAAAAAAGTGAACTTCCGGGTAAAATTGAGGTCGGCAGACACGGTCTTATAATACAGAGAAGGGGGTATTCAGGGTTGTTGCTGCCGCAGGTGGCTGTGGAGCATGGGTTTGATTCGGAGGAATTCCTGGGCCAGACCTGTATGAAGGCAGGATTGTTCTTTGATGCATGGTTAGAAGTCGATACTGAAGTGTTTGCATTTGAAGGCCAGATATTTCATGAAGATTAAAACAAAAAACTGATTGAAAAGGGATACTGTGCCTGAGTAAAAACTGGTCCTAAAAAATTATAAGGAATACTGAAAAATGGGATTCAAGGGGCAAATCAATTCGTAGTGGGCACGAAAAATGCAGAAATTGGTGCTTAAAAACACGTTTTTAGTGAACTTTCAGTGAAATATGTGGATTTCCATGTAGGTATGCACAAAATTTAAGGATATTAAGATGTTAATTTCGTGTGTTGGAAACTCTCAGAACTTCAAGGTATCGTGAAAATTAGTTTTTCAGAACGCCTGGCATGGTGTATTTACCTTATCAGGCTACCTAATGATTCAGCTGTCTTATATCCAAATTCTGTAAGGTAATATGTCTGGAAACTGCCTTCTCGTTTGGATTCAACCAGCCCCGCATCCTTTAACAGTTTGAGGTGATAGGACAATGCAGGATACTTATAGTCTGTAATCTCTACAAGCACACACACGCACAGGTCACATACTTCCAGAGCTTTAAGAATTCTGAGCCTTACAGGGTCGGCAAGCACTTTGAACAAAGATGCAGCTATACTTACGTTCTCATGCATTGCTTTTTTTACTTTAATATCCATGTCTGGTGAAAGTTCGTAGGGTATAATACTCTCCTTTTTTTCAGGACCATTGGTCGTAATAGTTCCAGCCATTTACTACATCATCTCTTGCATAGGGATTTAGTTCAAATGGTAAATAATCTTTGCAGTCTAAGGTTAGGGTTCAATATTTTCCACCAATTCCTTTACATGCCGGAAAAGATTACTTATTTTCATAAATCGTGGGTCCAGAGTTTGAAAATTCCCACCTGAAATTGACCCACTTTTCCCATTGAAAATTGACCCACCCTATATGCTAAAATCCTCCTTTTTAATTGCAGGAGGTTTTGGGTGATCTCAATGTAAAATTGGATAACAATGAGGAACTTAAAGAAGCGAAATCCCAAAATGGGAACAAGGCCAATTGCAAAGAAACTCGATTTATCGAGAAACACTGTGAAAAAAACAGGCACATACAGGCTGATATCAGGACAGTCGTTTTCTCACAGCATCAGCATGTGCATTCAACCCTTCAGCTTCAGCCAGTGAGGTAATAGTACCTTCAAGTTTAGCCAGTCCTTCCCTGCTCAACTTCTGGATTGTGGACTTCTTTACAAAATGGTCCACGTTAAGCCCGGAATAAATCCTCACGTACCCTGCAGTCGGCAGCACATGGTTGGTACCGGAGGCATAATCTCCAACCGAAACTGGGGTATATTGTCCCATGAAGATAGAACCTGCATTGGTTATTTTATCAAGTACCTTTTCGTCATCAGCAGTAATTATTTCAAGGTGTTCTGGAGCAAATTTATTAGAATAATCTATACAATCTTCAAGTGAATCCACAACCAATATTGCCGCATTTTCCAGTGACTGCTGAATAATCTCCTTTCTGACTGCAGTCCCGGCCATCTCAAGCAGGCTGGTATTCACACTTTTTGCCACATCCGATGATGTACTAACCAGCACAGATACGGCATTGGGGTCATGCTCGGCCTGGGCCAACATGTCAGCAGCAATGAAAAGGGGGTTTGCCGTGTCATCAGCTATAATAAGCACTTCACTGGGCCCGGCTGGGAAATCAATCTCGCAACGGTCCCTGACCATCATCTTGGCAGCCGTTACATACACGTTCCCCGGGCCCACTATCTTATCAACTGCAGGCACGGTTTCGGTGCCGTATGCCATGGCACCCACGGCCTGCACCCCGCCCACCTGGTAGACGTGGTCAGCCCCGGCAATGTGTGCTGCCGCCAGTGTTAGCGGATTTACCCCGTCCGGTCCGGGCGGGGTGCATATGACCACGTTCTTAACTCCTGCCACCTTTGCAGGAATAACGGTCATAAGCGCAGTGGACGGGTATGATGCCCTGCCGCCCGGTACATATGCACCGACCACGGCTAAGGGTGTGGTTTTCTGTCCCAGCGTAATGCCGGGTGAAGATTCCATGAACCACTGGGATTCACCCAACTGTGCCCTGTGGAAAGTACGGATATTGTCGGCTGCGGTCCTGAGTTGCTCTAAAAGGTCAGGGTCAACAGTACCAAATGCTGCTTCTATTGTTCCACTATCCACTTCAATATCATCAATACCCACCCCATCGAACTGTTTCGTGTACTGCCGGAGAGCAGCATCGCCCTTGGTCTTTACATCCCCAAGGATATCGGATACTGTTTCTGTAACATCCTGTATCCCGCCTGCCCTGTCAAGCAAGCGTTTTGATTCCTGTACTGTAAGGTCGTTGAGGTGCTTGTGTATCATATGTACCCTGCTAATGGGGTGAAAGTTAATAATATTTGTTTTTATACAGGGCTTGAAATATTTGCAGATTAACTATTTTAGAATTGACTAATTTAGAAAAGGTTATTTTTAGGGGGCTTTTCTTGATTTTCCCTTCTTCCCTTATTTTAATAACTTGTCCATAGTCAACACATTGGAGCCCAAGTTTGACAGATTTCACTATTTTCTAAAGAAAAGGTCCCCTCCTTTTATCTAAAAATTCCCGATTTTTATCAGGAAAAACCATTTGACAGTTTACAAAAATTCAACTGAAAATCTACGAAATACCCTGTATTTGCCTTAAAATCAGTGAATTTATGGGGTCAAAATTCGCATAAATCATATTTTTCACACCATTTTTCATATAATCCATCGTAACTGTCAAATTCATCAGACTTTTTTTGATGAATTTTGTTGATGTATGCTTGAGCTCCTTCTGTTCATACCGTATCAGCGAAATAAATAATTGAGCAATAAAGCCAATTATCAATGCGCCATAAATGCTATGCTCCGACCACACTCGTAAAGGCTTAATTTCAATTTCGTTCTTCAATGAATGCATTATTTTCTCAATAGAATCCTTTTTTCTATATGTTTGTAGCGCCTGTTCAAGTGTCAAATCCTCATTTGATTTAATGCAGAAAAATCCTTCCCGTCCTGTAACAACTGCACTCTCAACAAGTTTCAATGCCTCTTCTTCACTAAGCTCTTC
>JAGLRT010000119.1 GCA_023136155.1 Methanosarcinales archaeon | reverse complement strand
CACCCGAAGGGTGCTTTCTTGTTATATTTTATTTCAATGTTTTATTTTTAGTTTAATTCTACTTTTTAAGTTCACCTATTAGATAGGTGGTAGTTGAATCTACAATTGTCACATCATGCCACTCCCCCAGCGGCAGATTTTCACTTAATACTACGATATTATAGTAAATATCCCGTCCAATAGTAGAATTATTCTTACCCACTTCGGTGGTAAGAATGCGGGTTTGCTTCTTTATCTTTTTTTGTAACATTTTCCGGTTTAGACTATGATGTGAGTTTGTGAGTGCTCTAGAGCGCTCTTTTTTCTGCCAGTCAGGTATATCGTGCAGTAAGGATGCCGGTGTATTGGGCCGTTGGGAGTATCGTGTAATGTTGACCTTTTGAGGTTTTACATCTTCCAGCAGTTTTAGCGTTGCATTAAAATCCTCATCGGTCTCAGTAGGATATCCTACGATAAAATCTGTAGACAGGATGATATGGGGGAACCTTTGCCTGAATGTCTGCACGATGTGTTTGAATTCGTCAACGGTATGCTTGCGGTTCATGGATTCCAGTACCCTGTCAGAACCTGACTGTATTGGTAGGTGCAGAAACTTGAATATGTGCGGGTCTTTGAATGCATCAGCTACTTCATCAACAATATCAAGCACAGTGAATGGATTCATCATCCCCACTCTTATCATATAGTCGCCATCAATAGCGGTTAGTACTTTCAGGAGATCAGGCAGCCTGTCTCCCGTATCCAGTCCGTAGGCTGAAGTATCCTGTGATGTTAGCTGAAGCTCCCTGGCACCTTCTACTATCAAAGATCTGGCATCACTTACGATTTTAGGTAGGGAACGGCTTATTAATTCACCCCGGGCCTGCCTGACAATGCAGTAAGAACAGTGTCCCAGGCAGCCCTGTGAAATGCTGACAACCCCAGTTACACCTTCAACCACAGGTGCGCTGATTTGTGAATCCCAGGTGGCGACGTTTTCACTTCCCTCCTCTCTTGCAATATCTGTGATGTCTTCCAGGGAGGATGGTGTGATTATCCGGCAGTCTATCCCTCTAAGAATTTCTGGTTGGGCGGCAGGCAGGCATCCTGCCACGGTGACTTGTTTTCCTCTGGCTGAGACCGAGTAGATGTATTTCAGGACATTACGCTGGGTAGTTTGGGTGACAGTACAGGTGTTCACCAACACCATATCGGCAGAATCCACATTGTCCGTAAAAGTGTGACCACTGGCTGCTAAAAGTTGTCTCATTCTGAGACTGTCTGCTTTGTTGGCTGTGCAACCGAATGTCTTAATATATATCCTCATTCTGTAGACAGAATTTAGGTTACAATCATATCAAGTTTGTCCATCTCGATAGCGTTGCGGATTTCCATGGCCAGCCGTCTACCTGAACTCATTGGAACACGCCAGACAGTGTTGCCGTAGGGGTGTCCCACTGACATATGGACATTGGTGCCTCCACCTACCCTTGGTGCTACGTCATAGATATGAAAATTGAGGTCCTTATCCACACAAGTTTGGAGGCAGAAGGGGCCGATGATGCCGGGGTCGTAGTGTTTTTGGGTAGCTACCACATATTTTTCTGCCATTTCAAAAGCTTCTTCAAGCAGGGATTCACGGAGAGTGGCTGAGTTGTGGCCGCAGACAGTGTATTCAGGGGTTATCTGGTGGGGTTTCAGTGTCATCTGTTGGGGTGCAGGCAGCCTGACATGACCGTCCAGACTGGTCTCAAACCGCCAGTCGATTCCCAAAAGTTCCAGGGGGCTGAGTTCTTCCTCGATTGGCGAGTAGAAGAAGTCCAGGTTGAAGACCGGGC
This sequence comes from Methanosarcinales archaeon, assembly GCA_023136155.1. GTDB lineage: Archaea > Halobacteriota > Methanosarcinia > Methanosarcinales > Methanocomedenaceae > Methanocomedens_B. The sequence continues at coordinate 13,385 of JAGLRT010000119.1, read as the reverse complement.
CGATAATATAGCGCTCGATACGGGCGTTGTCAAGTGCTTCCCTGGTGATGACGTTCTGGGCCAGCAGTGATTCTGATTTTTCAACGTATTCGGCATAGGATGCAGCTGAGAAGAAGCCGCGCTCTAATTTCTTTACTGCATGGGGCAGTTTTACCATTACCAATTCATCGATATCCTGTGGGTCGTTCAGTTTTTCCGGATAAGGCAGTCCTGCTTTGTCCAGCAGCCAGTAGTAGTCCTGCTCTTCGCCCCGTTCCTCACTGCGCAGTAAGTTCCTGCTTCCCACCAGCGGCACCTTGAAATCATCTTCTACCGCGTCTATACCGCAATATGAGGTGAAGGAACGGTTGGGGATGAACAGTATGTTGTTGTCTATGAGGGCCTTCTGTGCATCAGGCTGGAGTATTTCGTCGAATCGGTCGTATACAACCCAGTCATCTACCACGCCACGAAGGACGTTACCCTCTTCATCGCACGTGGTCTTGAAATATTTGGTATAAGTCTGCTCACGGCCATTTTGGCATACGGCATATGTACTAAAACCTTCTTCTACTGCTCCGTCGAACACATCCAAAGCCGAGTGGGATGCTACTGTTCCTATCTTGTATTCTGTGGAGTTGTATTCCTGCAGGACTTCGATAATTTCGTTTCGGTCAATCATTTTGAGTTGCCCTCTTAAAGGATGAATCTTAAATAATGTTGTGGTAAAAGGATAGAAGATTATAAAAAGGTGATGTTTATTCCATGTTCCAGCAACGAAAGGATAAGGATTAATAGGCAGTAAGGTTTAGTGATTAGCACTGAAATAATTATTGTTATTTTACAGAGCGACCGTGGTCTAGCGGTATGACAGTGGCTTCCCAAGCCTCTAATCCGGGTTCGATTCCCGGCGGTCGCATTTATTTATTCTCAACAGTCCCCGCAATATAATTTCAGTGCACAGGGGGATGTTCAGGGGTTTGACATCTCTGTCATTGCTATTGCTTTCTGTGTTGATATACAGGCTAGGGTATCTAAGAGTGATGAATATGACGAACGGCCTGGATGACCTGCCATTAATACCGTACCAACTCTTCTACAAACCCCTCAGCCACCTTCATCACCTCATCCAGCACTCCCTCAAACCCTTCCCTTCTCATCTTCATTCTCCCCTTGCACCCGAAAATCTCCTCCCATACCCGCCGCCCCACAATATCATCATTCCCAGGCGCCAATCTAATAATTACTGAACCCTGGGGTATATGAGTATGATGGGTTATGCCGTCCCGGTCACCATCGGTAATCCCTATCAAAGGTATGCCCAGTCTGGTCAGCAAATCCCCGGCCACAGCAGTTGTATCATCACCCACAGTCACAGCAACATCCGCATTTTTTACAATTTCAAATGTTTGCTCTGCAGAATGGTCGATAATCACCGCAATTCCTGATACCTTGTGCTTCAGTACCCTGGGAGTAACATCAGCATTCCTCAAAGGACCTGACCTCACGATAGCAGTTGAGAGGTCAACACGCTCCAGTTTCTCAACACCATGTGTTTTCATCCTGCCGCCCTGAAGTTCAATAATTTCGCCACCTTTGGCAACGATACACACCTCATCTGACAAAGCCTTCCCGATTACTATGCCGTTGACAGTCACGTATTCACCAGGCTTGACGCCCGTAACCCCCCTCTTTACAATGTCCCCCTTCATTTCGATGCATGTCCGGGATTTTGGTGGCTGGACTACCCTGGCTTCTAACCCCTTTTCAAGCTCGCCTAGTAGTGCATGCGTCAGCAGGGGATCTGAAATTTCAGTCCAAGGTATCAGTGAACAGCTACCTTCCCTTGATCGTGTGAACTCAACCTGTATCAGAGGTACCGTAAAAGAACCAAGTTTTTCAAACACCATGCGCCCAAAACCAAATCCGGACTCTACACATTTTCCTTCATTGACCAGCAACACCACATCACAATAAGCACCAAGAGCCAGGATAGATTCGCTAGGCCTCTGGCTGATGGTGATATCAATAACATCTTCCAATCCCGCATCAATCACGGCTGCCCTGCCCATGGTACCGCCAATCACGGCCCTGACTTCACCTACACCTGCAAGTATCCCTAATACTCTATAGGCTCTCCCTGAATCTATGACCCCAGGTCCGTGGATAACAACACCAATACAGGTCATGCTGTAAGTGACTATCCACCAGCTTCCAAATTGGAATCGTCCAGTTTTGCTTCCTTTGCCTCGTCTTGGGCTTTCTCCAGCACTTCCTCGATATCTTCCTTAGAAAACAGACGTTCCCCCATCTCTGCCTTTTCTTTTAGTCCACTAAGTAAGGTAAGAGATTCAAGCTTATACAACAAGTCGTTGGTGTCAATGACTGCCCAGACACCTTCAGAGTCACATATAATCTCAGTCACATGACCGGTAGTACCTGTCCCAGCATATCTTACAGGGCTGCCTATATCAAGGGGTTGGCCGTGAGCATCCACAACAGGATGCGATCCAGATTCACATTCAATAATTTCGGGCATAATATACCTTCAGTTAGGATTTGCTTTCAAAGGCATTAATATTTTTGTTAATACTATTCATCCTTTTTTAACACAGCGTGTGCCGCAGCCAGCCTGGCTATTGGCACCCTGAATGGCGAGCAGCTTACATAATCCAGCCCGATGTTGTGACAGAATATCACACTGCTGGGCTCACCGCCGTGTTCGCCGCAAATACCAACTTTAAGGTCCGATCTGGTTGACCGACCTTTTTCCACACCAATCTGAATAAGCTGACCCACACCCCGCTGGTCGATTGCCACAAAGGGGTCAATCTCAAGTATGCCATGTTCCACATAATAGGGCAAAAACTTGCTTGCATCGTCACGACTCAGGCCGAAAGTGGTCTGGGTCAGGTCATTGGTACCGAAACTGAAGAACTCAGCCTCAGTTGCAATCTCATCAGCAGTAATGGCGGCCCGCGGCAGTTCTATCATGGTACCGATAAGGTATTCAAGCTCCACTCCCTGTTCATTCATTACCTGTTTTGCCACAGATTTGGCACTCTCTTTTGTTATCTTAAATTCATTTATGTGCCCTACCAGGGGTATCATGACTTCAGGTACGATTTCGTATCCTTCCTTTGCCAGTTCACAGGCTGCCTCAAATATGGCCCTCACCTGCATCTCATATATCTCAGGATAAGTAATACCCAGCCTGCAACCCCGGTGCCCCAACATGGGATTTAACTCATGGAGGGATTCCACCCGTTTCATCAATTTCTGTATTTCATGGATTTTATTTTCATCACCGGATTCTTTCAGGTCCATGTACTCTTCCAGCAATTCATCGTGATTGGGCAGGAATTCATGCAGAGGCGGGTCAAGCAGCCTGATGGTTACCGGATATCCTTTCATTACCTCGAAAATGCCTTTGAAATCGCCACGCTGCATGGGCAGTAATTTATCCAGGGCAACCTTTCTTCCTTCTTCGGTCTCGGCCAGTATCATCTCCTGTACAATAGGAATCCTCTCATCGCCAAAGAACATGTGTTCGGTACGGCACAGGCCAATTCCTTCAGCTCCGAATTCCCGAGCCGTGAGGGAGTCTTTAGGTGTATCTGCATTGGTCCTTATACCAAGTTTTCTCACATCATCCGCCCATTCCAGTATGGTCTCCATTTCACGGTTGATTTCAGGGGTTATGAGCTTCACCTGACCTATAATAACTTCGCCGGTAGAGCCGTTTAAGGTGATATAATCGCCTTCATTAATTGTATGACTGTTCACGCTGAACATCCCCCTTTCATCATCAATACGAATAGCACCGCATCCTGCCACGCAACATTTGCCCATACCACGGGCCACCACTGCTGCATGGGATGTCATACCGCCCCGCACAGTCAGGATGCCCTGGGAAACATGCATCCCGCCTATATCCTCAGGTGAGGTCTCACTGCGCACTAGAATCACTTTCTCGCCTGCCTGGGCCATTTCTTCGGCGTGTTCGGCAGTAAATACCACTTTACCTACAGCTGCACCCGGTGAGGCAGGCAGTCCTTTGGCTATAGATTCCACATTTTCATTTGGATCTATCATGGGGTGAAGAAGCTGGTCCAACTGCTCAGGTTCCACCTTGAGCAGGGCTTCATTTTTGGTAATCAGACCCTCATTGAACATATCTGTGGCAATCTTGACCGCTGCCGCTGCAGTACGCTTTCCTGTCCTGGTCTGCAGCATGTAGAGATTTCCTTGCTGGATCGTGAATTCGATATCTTCCATCTCTTTAAAGTGATGTTCAAGCCGTTCCTTTATGTCATCCAGTTGGTTATATACTTCAGGCATTTCCTGTTTCAGGGTTTCTATGGGATGAGGAGTCCTGATACCTGCCACCACATCCTCACCCTGGGCGTTCATGAGATATTCGCCATAGAACTTTCTCTCACCAGTGGAAGGGTTGCGAGTGAATGCTACGCCTGTGCCTGAATTTTTGCCCATGTTGCCGTAGACCATACACTGCACGTTCACGGCAGTACCCCAATCGTCAGGGATATTGTTTATTTTCCGGTAAGTAATGGCCCGTTTTGTATTCCATGAATCAAATACAGCATTGATGGATTTCCATAACTGGTCCATTGGGTCTTCAGGGAAGTTCTCACCAGTCATCGATTTGACCAGTGCCTTATATTTCACCACTACGTCTTTAAGAGCTTCAGTATCCAGTTCTGTGTCATTGGTTACATTCAGTTCAGCCTTCTTGGCGTCCAGGACATTCTCAAATTCCTCATGTTCGATGCCCAGTACCACATCTCCGAACATGTTGATGAAACGTCTGTAACAGTCATAGGCGAACCTCTCGTCCGCTTCCTGCGCAAGACCGACCACGGTCTTGTCGTTAAGTCCCAGGTTAAGCACGGTATCCATCATGCCTGGCATGGATATCCGGGCACCTGACCTGACAGATACTAATAAAGGTTTGACCTGATCGCCGAATCTAATGCCAGTTTCCTTTTCCAGCTTTGAAAGTTGTTCTGCTACCTGTTCTTCTACCCCGTCCGGATAATGCTGCTGCTGATTGTAATATGCTGTACATACCTCAGTAGTTAAGGTAAATCCTTTAGGGACCGGTATTCCCTGATTTGACATCTCAGCCAGATGGGAACCTTTACCGCCAAGCAGATTTCTCATTCCAGCATTACCTTCAGTTTTGTCTCCGCCGAAAAAATATGCGTATTTATGGTCTGCCACGTACCGTCCTCCAAATCATATCCTGAATAATTATTTTAAAGTTGACAATTTGACTCGAAATTCTATTAAATGCTTAATAATATTACGGTTTGATTTTTGGTAACTTTGCGACTGTCGAAAAAGTTATGAAATCGGAACAATTTGTAACACGTTCATCAAGTAAATCTATATGCAACGTCATGCTATAATTATTTAAAATATAAAATTTAAAGGGGATAGATGGTTAAACCCATAAAATCACATCAAGTGGCATATATGATTCGATGCAGTATTATACAAAGAAACCGGTAAAGGTCTTTTTCCATAATCTTAACTGGCACAGGGTATCTATAATCCTATATCTGTAAGTCGGCCTGCAGGGCGTGTCCCATACACAATCCAATACTCCATACAATACAGACCTCTACAAAAGTAGATTCATTTCCTTCCTGTGCACTTATAGCATTTTATATATTTCGCCCGCTCCTGAAAGTGTGATCTACAATTTCTAATTCATTTATTTGAGATTTGAATGAAAATGTAGTCATACTGACTTCCACAAAAATTCACAAAGTCTGTGCTTGTTGATACTTATAACATTGATATACCTTGATATTAAATATTTAATGTAATTTTCCCTGAGTTGTAAAGTTGTTTTTTTCCAGTATCAATCTGATGATAGCGCCGCTGCTACAAGTACTACAAGGTTCGTGTTTTGTAACACGGACCACTTTTGCAGATATCCCTCTGGATTTTAGTTCCCTTTCAAGGTCATCTTCACTGAAGTGCTGATCGTGTCCCAGCACGATGATATCTGGCTGGATATCCATCAAAGGTTTGAACATATCATGCTCGTCACCTAATACAGCATAGTCCACCACTTTCAATGCCTGCAACATGGCAAGTCGGTGTTTTTCAGGAAGCAGTGGTTTGGGTTTATGATTCACCATTACGCTGCATGCCACAATTACGCACAGTTCATCACCCAGTTTTTTTGCTTCCTCCAGATAAAATAGGTGTCCTGGATGAAGTATGTCAAACGTTCCTGTTGCAAGAACCTTTACCAATCAATATCACCGACATGTAAATTCTACTGCTTTATCATAAGGGTTCCGAAGTTAAATGTGTATATTAATAATTATAATTATGCCGCCATTACACGATTTTCTCCGAACAATTCCAAAACACATATAAGTACATCATTCAATTTCATTTTTGTGATCCATATGGCTAAAATAGGATTTATTAAATTGGGAAACTTGGGGATGTCCCAGGTAGTCGATCTCATTCTTGATGAGATCGCAGCAAGACAGGGAATTGAGATTCGGAGTTTTGGTACGGGAGCCAAAATGGGGAAAGGGGAAGCTGAACATACAAAACACTTCAAAGATTATGAAGCTGATTTCTATGTCATGATCAGCCCCAACTCATCAGCCCCAGGTCCAACTGCTGCACGGGAGATATGGAATGATAAACCTGTCATCGTAATATCTGATGGTCCTACTAAGAAGGATGATCGTCAGGCATTGGAAGATGCAGGTTTCGGATACATAATTATGAAAGTGGACCCACTCATAGGTGCCAAGACAGAGTTCCTGGACTGTGTTGAGATGTCCAGTTTCAACAGCGATGCCATGAAGGTACTGTCCACCTGTGGTGTGGTCAGGCTGATACAGGAAGCATTTGACAAGGTCATTGATCAGGCAGATGCAGGCAAGTCAGGTAAAGACCTTGAACTGCCTCATGTTCTGGTAAGTGCACAAAAAGCCATAGAGAGTGCAAAATTCAACAATCCATATGCCAAGGCCAAAGCACTGGCAGCCCTGCATATGGCTGACAAGGTGGCTGAGATCAACTTCCCTGCCTGCTTCATGATGAAAGAAATTGAGCAGGTAACCTTAACCACGGCGACCGGACACGAAATGATGAGAGCAGCAGCCCAGCTGGCCATAGATGCCAGAGAGATTGAGAAGGGCAATGACTCAGTGTTCAGGCAGCCTCACATGAAGGACGGTAGTCTGAAGACCAAGACCAAGCTGTACGATAAGCCACAGTAGAGTTATTTAAGGGGCGGCATTCGCCCCGTTTTTCTTTTTTCCGTTGTTCCACATTGTAGTATCCATCAAAGTTATTACTTTGAAAAGATAGATAGTACTGTCAATGCCTATTAAGGATTCATTTTTGACCGAACGACAAAAACGGGTGTTAGAACTTCGTATGCAGGGTTATACACAGGAGCGCATCGCTAAGATGCTGAATACCAGCCGCGTCAATGTTAGTGTGATTGAAAAACGGGCACACCAGAATATAGATAAGGCAAGGGCTACCCTGATGGAATGGGAGCAGATTCAGTCACTAGTGTCCATTTCCATCGAGCAGGATACTGATGTTATGGACATTCCCCGCATTATATTCAATGAGGCTGACAGAACAGGAATAAAGATACATGAAAATACACTGGATATCATCACCCAGATTCATGAGAACATTCCTGGTGTGATAGAGCACAGGAGGGTGAAGCGGCCTTTTGTTGTCTTTATTAACAGGAACGGTGAGATATCCTTTGACTGAAGTTTCATACGATGTTGTAGTAGTAGGCGGGGGGCCTGCCGGAGCCATGTCTGCCAGATATGCTGCGATGAAGGGTGCAAGGACACTGCTCATTGAAGAACACCGGGCAGTGGGTTCACCTGTGCAATGTACGGGTCTGGTGAGCAGCAAGACCCTGGATGTGTGTGGGATTAAGCCCGGCTCCTGGGTGTACCAGGAGGTTACTGGGGCACATATATTCGCACCTGACGGTAACAGCATTTCCATAGGCGGCGAAAAGGTCAGGGCGTACGTGGTGGACCGCAAGATGTTCGACCGGCATTTGCTGGGCCAGGCTGTCGCAGCGGGTACTGAAGTCTTGATCGGGACGAAGGCAGTGGGGTTGAGTGATGCTGATGGTAAGAAAGTACTGGCAGTTGTAAGCGGTGGCAGGAAGATTCGTATCAAGGCAGGAGTGGTTATCGGGGCTGACGGTGTGCAGGGGGGTATCGCAAGGTGGAGCGGCCTGGGACAGGTGCGTAAGTTGCTTTCCGGGGTGCAGATAGAAACGGCTTATGAGGTGGCAGATACCGACCATGTAGAGGTGTTCGTTGGCAGTCAGGTGCCAGGGTTCTTTGCATGGGCGGTGCCTGTAAGTGAAAATACGGCACGCTTAGGCCTGTGTGTTGACCCGGCAAGGACACACTTGAGTGCTTATGAGCATCTGATGCAGTTTCTGGACCGCAATCCAAGGATGAAGGAGCGTGCTGCCAGGGGATGTTCGGATATGCTGGTGGGCTGCATTCCGCTGGGCCCGCAGTCATGCACGGTGAGCGATGGTGTGCTTATCGTAGGGGATGCGGCGGGTCAGGTGAAGCCCACCTCGGGCGGTGGGGTGTATATGGGTGCGCTGTGTGCTAAGATTGCAGGGGAGGTTGCCGCAAAGGCGGCGCTGTCGGGTGATACTTCAACGGGGGCGTTGATGGAGTATGACAGGCGGTGGCGTGAGGCTGTGGGGCGCGAACTGGTTGTGGGAATGCGGATACATAAGGTGTTCGGGCGGCTGGGCGATGAGAATTTTAATGAACTCATACGGTTCTTTGGTGAACCTGAGGTGTTGGAGCAAATTAATGAGTATGGGGATATTGACCACCCGTCGGTGTTGGTGGGTAAGCTGGTGGCTAAGGCGAAAGGAAAGAAGTTGCTGAGAGTTTTTCGAGTTGCATTAAAGGCAATGGTGGGGAGGGAATAACAGAATGACATTCCTTTTTTTGGCATAAACTGTTTTTGGACGTATATTGTAGACTTATCAGGTTAATACCTCGGTTCATAACTACGAATATTTCTCATCCAATTGTTTTAAAATTTTCTTACCCAGATCAGTTAAAATGAACTTTTTCCATGTAGTCTTCTCTGGAGTCAAACACTTAATCAACCCCTTCTCTTCAAGCTCCTTCAAAGCCCGGCTGATATTTTGAGTGGACCTACTGGTCTCATGAGCTACATCTGAGGCTTTGACCACAGTATGCTCTTTCATGTTTTTCATCAAAACATAGCGCCGGTCAACACTGATGACCCATTTAAGAAGTTCATCGATAGAGATTTCAGTTATATTATCCATTGTGATCATTGTGATATACCTGTAAATATTAATCGTATATAAAATATTTAAAATCTAACTATTTTGCATGCGTTTAATCATAAAATAATGCAAAACATCTGTATAAATTTAATTGCTATAGAATCAAATGTTTAATCGTAGGTATCCGCTTCAAATCTAAGGGTAACGGACTCCTTTTTGAAATCGAAAACCCGCTTAAGCACTTGATTTAGATAATCCAAATATTCATTTTACACTGATTTTTGAAGTGGATACAATCGTAGTTTAAATTTAATTAAAAAAAGCCACATCAAATCATCTTAGATTAATATTGAAGAGATATGGCTTAAAAGTATCAAATGTTATTCCTGTAAGTTTTAAAAATCAAAGACTTCCCAATGAACTCAAATTTGGTGAGAAAAGCGAGTCAATTTTCAACGGGAATCTTCTGTTTCACAGCATCTTCGATCTCTTTCACAGCTTCAGGATTTGCCAATGTGGAGGTATCGCCCACGTCTTTTGAAATGAGTGCTGAACGCACTACCCTTCGCATAATCTTACCGCTTCTGGTCCTGGGGAGGTCATCAACGAAATAAATGATGTCAGGCCGGGCTATCTTGCCTATCTCTTCCCCCACATGATTCCACAGGGTCTTCATCAGTTCATCTCCAGGCTCAACCCCCATCTTTAACACCACAAATGCTGCAATGCTCTCACCTTTGATGTCATCAGGCCTGCCTACCACTGCGGCTTCGCTCACTGATGAATGGCTAACCAGGGCTGATTCGACCTCAGAATTACCTATCCTGTGCCCGGATACATTAAGCACGTCATCACCCCTGCCCTGTATCCAGAAGTAGCCGTCACTGTCTACCCTGGCGATGTCGCCTGATATGAAATCACCTGCTTCGTTCCAGTAATGTTCCACATACCGCTCGGGTTCGTTATACAGGGTACGCAGCATGGACGGCCAGGGTGATGTTTGTACCAGGTTGCCCCCTTCATTCACCACGGATTTGCCTTCAGAGTCATGCACCTCAGCACTAAAACCGGGTAGTGGTCTTGCGGCAGACCCGGGTTTTAAGGGTAAAACAGGCAGCGGGGATATAACGAAACTTCCTGTCTCGGTCTGCCACCAGGTGTCCATTATCGGACATCGGCTCTTTCCGATTTTTTCATAATACCATATCCAGGCTTCAGGATTGATAGGCTCGCCCACAGTGCCCAGCAGCCGCAGGCTGCTCAAGTCGTCTTTTTGGGTCCATTCATCACCGAAGCGCATGTGCATTCGTATAGAAGTGGGTGAGGTATAGAGCACAGTAATGCCGTGACGGGCTATCATTTCCCACAGCCGGTTGGGTTCGGGATGAGCGGGGGCACCTTCATAAAGCACCGAAGTGACACCCAGCATGAGTGGTCCGTAGACAATGTAACTATGGCCTGTGATCCAGCCGATATCTGCGGCACCCCACCACACGTCCCCGGGTTTGAGATCGAATACCCATTTGAGGGTGAGGGCTACTCCTACTGAGTAGGTGTGTGCGTGTACCACACCTTTGGGTTTGCCTGTGGTGCCAGAGGTGTACAGGATAAAAAGTGGGTCATCTGAATCCATGATTTCGGTTGCACATTCGTCAGGTTGGTCAGCAACCAGGTCATGCCACCATGTATCGTGTTCACTCATAGATACATCAACCTGCGCCCATTGATAACAAATAGTATGTTCAATGTCAGTACCATTGACTGCTTCATCGGCCAGTGCTTTTAGGTTAATAACTTTTCCTTTTCTCCAGAAGCCGTCCGCGGTGATGAGAACTTTCGCACCCGAGTCTTGTATCCTGTCCTGCAGTGCGTGGGGGCTATAACCCGAGAATACCACGCTGTGTATGGCTCCTATCCGGGCGCAGGCGAGCATTGCTATGGGCAGGGCGGGTATCATGGGCATATAAATGGCCACACGGTCGCCTTTACTCACACCCAGGCTTTTCAGGCCGTTAGCCATCCGGTTGACCTCGTGGTACAGGTCGTGGTAGGTGAGTTCAGTGACAGCGCCCTGTTCAGATTCAAATATGTAGGCTACTTTGTGTTCGGTAGGTGTTCCCATGTGGCGGTCAAGGGCATCATGGACGATATTGTACTTGCCATTGGTGAACCAGCGGTAGAAGGGGGCATTTGAACTGTCCAGTACTTTGTCGTAGGGGCTGTACCATTCCACAAGGTCTTTTTCCACTTCTCCCCAGAACCATTCTGTGTCCTCACTGCGCTGGTAGAGGGTCTCAATATCAGGGATGGCATGTGCATCCATCCAATGTTTGACATTGCTGTTCTCAACTATTTCTTTTTGGGGATAGAACGTGCGTTTTTCCTCAAGTAGTACATCTACGTTTGACATTTTTGACACTCCGCATTAGTTATGATGGCACTGTTCCAAAAATCAGTTATTTTGTTGACACCGACTTTGGGTGAAATCTGTGCTAATCCGTGTCTGAAAATATAAAAAGACACAGATTTCAAGGATTTGTAGTCGCATCCGTATCTGGACTTTTCGCTGTATAACTGGATTTTGGTATTGTGTCAGTTATGTTAATACTAATTACGTGGTTGGCGGGATAAACATTTCTGATGGGATGAGGAGGGAAACTGTTAATGAAGATTATTTCATGTTTTTCAAGCTTCGTGATAAATGAGCATTAAACGGGATTCAAAGCAACAAATAGTGGCTCTTCCAGTGTTTCCAGTTGGCAGTCTTATTTTACAGTTGATTGAAGTTTTCAATATTAACAAACGATGACATGTGTAACATTCTACAAAATCCTACCAATGTTCTCAATTTAATCAATTTGTTCTCTTGATAACGAATTCAATAGCTAAACAATTATACACACAGGCCGTCCCAAAAACTCCCGATTCCATGAATTATATTCATTCGTTTCAAATTTAAACGCTTAATTGGGCTTATTTCTCTGGTAGCTATTTGACCCAATGGTAAATCAACAAAGTGGTAAGATTACAATATCTAATCAATGTTACCAAATCCCAGGTCTGCCTTGGTAAAACCAAATTCGCCCGTTATCCCCACACTATCCGGAAGTCCCCAAAACCCGGCCCCCAATAACAACTCACCCAGCCCTGCATCCATCACCTTCTCTATCCCGATAATAGAAGTGGTCGGCCTGGGATTTACATCTATGACCCATGGCTCATCACCCAACACAATGTCCACACCCACATACCCCCTGCAGCCCAGCGCCCTGGCAGTGCGTATGGCAGTTTCAAATACTTCATAATTCCTGCCGCAGTCGATACCCACGGTGCCCCCGTCATACATTATATCATTCCCGATTTTGACATTCTGCTCGTTTATGGTAAGGGGCAGGACAGTATCCCCCACTACCAGGCTGGCGCTCAGATGCTCCCCCTCAATATATCTGGTTGCCACAAAACCATCTGGTATCATGGTAGCGCAGGAATACCTGGTCAGGGTGGTATCTTCTGAAGCACATCCCCACCTCGGTTTGAGCACTACCCTGTCGCCCAGTGAAAATACATCCTGATCGCCGGATATGATTGTGTCGGGAACCTTAATTCCTTCTTTTACCAGTATCCTGGCACATTCCAGTTTATCTGCACATGCCCTGACCGAACCTGAAGGACACCCAAGGTTTACTGTGTTCTCCTCCACCAGTTCGGTCAGGTCACCCAGCAGTTCGTCAGGCGCCACTACCAATCCGGCATCACACTGGCTGGAGAGTTGTTCAACCGTCTGTTCAAAATGATCGGTTTTAACTGCAGTTCCTGACTGCAATACGGTGCTGCTTGTGGGGTAGAATACCCTATGGCCTGAGGCAATAAAACTCCTGACGATGACGTCCAGCATGGCCCTGCCTTCCAGGAGTATGGTACCGCCTTCTCCGGCACCTACTGCGTACTCTGCTACCATTATGTTCATGGAGTGAATAACAAGTCTTATTCAACATTAATGTTATCAAATACCGCAGGAATAACATGACTAAAAAGATACTTGTAACTAATGATGACGGCGTCTATGCTGCCG